>NZ_CAWPHH010000003.1:0-297531 GCF_963887965.1 Photorhabdus sp. RW14-46
AATATCAGACCATCAATGACTACAACATTTGCTGTTTTTTCAATGAAATAAGAAAGTCTTATCCTGACTACCATCAAAAAATTCACCTTATTGTGGATGGAGCGGGTTACAACAAAGCTCATCTTGTTAAGGAGTGGGCTTATGTTAGCAATATTGAGTTACATTACCTTCCTCCCTATAGCCCAAATTTAAACCCAATAGAGCGATTATGGAAGGTCATGAATGAACAGGTTCGAAATAACCGTTATTTCGCGGATAAACATGAATTTCGAGACAAAGTCTTCAAATTTTTCACCACAACGCTACCGGATATAGCGGACTCGCTGATGTCTAGAATTAACGACCATTTTCAGGTGCTAAAAACTGCATCTTGAAGTTTCTTGGGTATATATCAATTCTATATCATGATAGCACATTGATATACGTTACCAAATCCCCATCACTCCCTTGCCGTCGCGATCCATCTTGAAATCCATTGGGTATATCATATTTTTATATTACCTTTGCTGATCGATGATAACGTTATGCCGCCCGGCAAACAATCTCTGTTTTGCAAATAGAAAGGATGTGTTTCCATATCATCAAATATCATCTCCAGATATTTTTCTAAGATGACAAAGAAACCCATGTTATCCCAAAATCAATTAACTGACATTTTTATCAGGACGCCATCAGGATTATTCTTTCCATACGACAAATCCCTCAATATAAAGTTTGTCCAGTGAAGTTTTCAAAAACGTCTCTATTGCAATCTCCGGGGACATAATAAGCGGCTGTCCTCTAACGTTGAATGAAGTATTCACCAGACAACCATAACCGGTTATCTTCTGTACCTCTTTCAATAATCGCCAAAAAGTTGCGTTAAAAGCACGTTCAACAAGCTGAATACGCGCCGTTCCATCAGCATGGACAATACCTGACACCGGCTTCATCATTTCTGGTTTTACTTTGGCGGTGCAAAGCATATATCGAGTCGGCATTAAATTGCGTGTCTCAAAAATAGTGTCGCAATCCTCATCCAAAATTGCCGGGGCAAATGGTCGGAAAGCCTCACGGAATTTCACTGTACTATTGATTCTATCTTTTATTCTTTCACCTGCCGGCAAAGCCAAAATTGAACGGTTGCCCAGTGCTCTTGGGCCAAATTCCATCCGATCATGGAACCAAGCAATGATTTTATCTTCTGCGATATCTTTAGCCGCGGTCGCAAAATAATCATCATTCAGCCCTAAATAACGCCATTTCATTCCTGCATTGCCACCATGTCGGAATAATACATTACGGACTTCATCGGTAGAGAAACGAGGACCGAGGTAAGGATTAAAGCAAGAATCGGCACCATTGTGATATTCACCAGCCACAAAAAGCGCAGCGCCCAAAGCCGAACCATCATCCCCCGATGCCGGTTGAACAAAGACGTTTTCCACACCATCAAGCTGACAAATAACTTGATTTGCTTTGCAGTTTAAGAATGATCCTCCAGCAAGACAGAGTGATGTTTCACCCGTTTTTCCCAGCCAATAGGTTACTAACTGTTTCAGCAGCAGTGTAAATTTTTCCTGTAATCCGGCAGCAAAATCCTGATGAACATCCCGTAAAGTGTCATCTTCTCTTCTCGGCGTAAAACCAAACATATCACTAAGTTGTGCCATTGCAGCGGGAAAACCATATTCTGCATTATCAAATGCTGGCGGTAACCAGTTTATCTGTATCGTTCCGCTCTCTACATCGAATTGAGCTAATTCATTGAAAATATCACGATATCGTTCAGGGTTACCATACGCAGAAAGTCCCATAACTTTATATTCATCGCTATTAAATACAAAGCCAAGGAACCGGGTACAGATAGAATAAAATATGCCTAATGAAGAGCTAATTGGCTGGCTGTACAATTTCTGGAATTGTTGGTCTTTAGCAAGATAAACACTTAAGGATTCTATTTCACCCATACCGTCTGAAATAATGCACAATGCAGAAGGGAAGCCACTAGGATAAAAGGTTGATGCCGCATGAGCCAAATGATGATCTACCCCTTGAAAACGCAATTCAATATTCTGCCATCCCTCAGCAGTTAATGCATTAATCATAGTTTTTCCACTAAAAACCTCCTCGAATAACGCTTCATTAGACATGAAAAATCGGCGATAATTATCATAATTAAAACCGTGGGCAATCACCTGTATATCATCTTGCGTAAGACCTGTTTCCGCCAAACAATAATTAATGGCATTAGCAGGAAACCGCCCTGTTCCTTTCTCTCCCGTAAAACGCTCTTCCGCCGCCGCTGCAACAATTTTTCCATCAATAATCACACAGGCTGCACTATCGACTCCCTGGCAAATACGTTCATCTAATTTACTCACCTCTGGATTATTCTCTCGCAGAAAACGTTGAGCATTAGGAAGGCCACTGATCCCTAATATAATCATTTTCTTCACCTCCAAATTGTTATTTTTCTTTCATAAAAATTAAACTATACGCTTTATACTGATAGCCCATTTTGTATTAAGTGGAATCAAGTTACCTTGCCAAACAAAGTAATGGCATTGTTACCACCGAAACCAAATGCATTATTTTATGTATTTAAAATTATTCTTCATTTCTATTTAATGAGTGATTAAATTAAATTTAAATTCAACACCCTCCGGCAAAATATATATTGAAAAACGCATTCCAACTAACTACCTGCAACAATTACGACTATTGGGATAGACTCTCATTTACCCAGAAAAATAACTCATAAACAATATAAAAGTAAAGATATCTGATAATCAGTTTCATACCCGTCATCTTCCAAATTGCCCTTTGTTGGCTGCACTCACTCACCCCGGTCACATCGTTATCTATGCTCCCAGGGATTCGCTCCCTTGCCGCGAAGCATCTTGAAATCCATAGGGTACAGATTCTATTAAAAATAGCGAAGCCAACATTGAAATAATAACCTTTTCTCATTAAAACGATTGGCAATATTCAGCCAGGTGAAGAAATATATTTATTATAAATCCAATCTGCTATTTTAGCTATTAACCACTTAATCCCCCATCAATGCAAAGAGATGTTCCTGTGATATAGGTTGATGTACTCAACGTCCCCACACAAAAACTGGCAATTTCATTAATATCTGCCATTCGTCTTAATGCGGTGCTTCTAGCGAATTCCATCTTCTTTTCTGGGGAAATATGACGCAACATACCACCATCAACATATCCCGGCATGACAGTGTAGGCCCTAATATTAAAACGGCCATAGTCATTAGAGATGTTTTTTACCAATGCATTCATGGCGGCTTTCGAACAAGAATAAGCGGTGGCACCGGTCTCTCCACGTAAACTTGCTGTAGAAGAGATAAATTGCATCACGCCATTACGATTCTTCATAAAATGTGGCAGCAAATATTTTGCTACTCTTGCTGCACCAAATAAGTTGACATTAAAAACGTCATGCCAACCCTCAATATCCTGAGCATGCAATAAACCATCCAATGACATTGCCGGTGTATAGATAACCGCGTCAATACATTTCATCTTCTCAACTGCAATGCCAATGGCTTCTCTAACACTGTTATCTGACATAACATCTAAATAAATTTCTTCATTACGCGGTTTACGTGAAGTGCCTAATACTTCATAACCACTTGCAACCGCATGCCGGCAAATTGCATTCCCAATTTCACTTGATGAACCAATAATAAGTATTTTGCTATCATATTTATGCATTTAAACATCCCTACTTCAAATAAAGTATTCAGAATAAACATCATTTAAATAATAAAATATTTTTAACTTATACATTATTAATTTATATATTATTAACGTATATATTTTAGCTTACCTATTTTCAACTCACTTGTTCCATCTAATTCTATGAGTCACCCTAAATAATAGGGTGAGTTCTTATATCTGTCAAATTATTAATCTAATATTTAAGCGATATCAACGCATTGGTTAAATTACATCCAAAAATTAAATAAAAAATATTATGCGTAAAAACATTCAATATAGCTAATTTAATTCAGTCATAATCAATACATGTGGTGAATGCATAATTAATTATTTAACTCCCTAACAATAACAATTAAAAATTGTTATCAATTATGTTAATTAATTATAAAAATGAAATATTATAATGCTATAATTAATAGAATAAACATCTGGCTTCAATTTTAAAAATATTAATCAGATTCTTTATGGAATTAATTCAATAATATTCACCAATAAGAATAGATTCTTAATAGAATCGATTTCAGCATATCTCCCAATGATAAAAATGCTATTCTCCCTTTTACTTTTTACTTTCCTGCCGTTAAGCTATTAACATTAAGTTTGCTCTATGGCACTATCATTTTGAACTAAAAGCACTATTTTTATAATTCGGCTTTGTAATTTGGCCTTGCAATTTGTCTGTAACGACCTTATTACTTTTTTCCCTCTATATTTTTGGTTTATGCACAGATGAAAACTCGTAGAATGAACGGCATACGGCCGTTTAGTGCTGTAATTGATGCTTGCTGGAAGGAATCTTACTCTTTTGCTCGTTTAACTAAAGATATTATTGCCGGTATTACTGTCGGTATTATCGCCATCCCGCTCGCTATGGCGCTAGCCATCGGCAGTGGTGTCGCGCCACAGTATGGGCTTTATACCGCCGCTATCGCCGGGATAGTTATCGCGATAACCGGCGGCTCACGCTATAGTGTTTCCGGCCCTACCGCCGCTTTCGTTGTCATTCTCTATCCGGTCTCTCAACAATTTGGTCTGAGTGGTTTGCTCATTGCAACATTAATGTCAGGCATTATTTTGCTGGTGATGGGATTAGCCCGCTTTGGTAAATTGATCGAGTATATTCCGCTACCCGTCACACTCGGTTTTACTTCTGGAATCGCGATAACTATCGCAACCATGCAAGTAAAAGATTTTTTTGGTCTGCAATTGGAACATATGCCAGAGAATTATATCAATAAGGTTGTGGCTCTGTTTCAAGCTCTGCCAACGCTGTATGTGAGTGATACGCTGATTGGCCTGACGACACTTGCTGTTCTGATTTATTGGCCTAAGCTTAGGCTGAAATTACCCGGGCATCTTCCTGCTCTCATTGCAGGAACTGCTGTGATGGGGATCATGAACTTATTCGATCAACATGTTGCTACTATTGGTTCTGAATTTAGTTATATATTGAATGATGGTACACAAGGGCAAGGTATCCCTCCCATCCTACCGCAATTTGTTTTACCGTGGCATTTACCTGATATGGGTGCTCATCAGGTTGATATAAGTTGGTCAACGGTTTCAGCCCTATTACCCGCCGCCTTTTCAATGGCAATGTTAGGTGCCATTGAGTCACTGCTTTGTGCCGTGGTTTTGGATGGTATGACCGGTAAGAAGCATCACTCAAACAGTGAATTGATTGGTCAAGGGTTGGGAAATATTGCCGCACCATTCTTCGGTGGCATTACAGCTACCGCCGCAATCGCCCGCTCAGCCGCCAATATCAGAGCCGGCGCAACATCACCGGTTTCAGCCATTGTTCACTCTCTGCTCGTGTTATTGACTTTACTGGCATTGGCCCCCATGCTCTCCTATCTTCCTCTGGCCGCTATGTCTGCCTTGTTGCTTATGGTCGCCTGGAATATGAGTGAAATACATAAAGTTATCGATCTGATCCGCCGTGCACCAAGGGATGACATTATTGTGCTGGTGCTTTGTATGTCGCTCACGGTGCTGTTTGATATGGTTATCGCAATTACGATCGGTATCGTATTAGCTTCACTGCTGTTTATGCGTCGAATAGCTAATATGACTCGCATCAGTCAATTGCCACAAACCAATGTCGATAAAGCTCTGCTGGTTGTTCGTATCAATGGCCCGCTATTCTTTGCCGCCGCTGAACGTATCTTCACCGAATTAAAGGAAGAAAGCGCCAGTTATCAGACAATTCTCATGCAATGGGATGCCGTTCCTGTGCTAGATGCCGGTGGGCTGCACGCTTTCCAGCGTTTTATTGATGAAGTGGGTAAGGATAAATATATTGCTGTTTGTGATATTCCATTTCAGCCGTTAAAAACACTGGCCAGAGCCAGAATACAATTGATTGAAAATCACCTTAGCTTCCATGCGACATTGCCACGAGCAATGGAAGAGTTGAATTTCAATAGCAAAACAGTTAACTAAAACCCGATAAAGAGTCGTTTAACTTTTTTCAACATAATGGCGCTGTAAACCAGCGCCAAATCTATTCATCACCAAATCTCGCCATCATTTGATGTCATGGCATCAAAAAGCCATTTTATTTACTGGTATCCAGTTGAGGGAAACTTTTCACTACATCATCAATCGCTTTCATCTGGCTCAAGAATGGCTCAAGTTTTGCCAACGGCAATGCTGATGGACCATCGCACATTGCATTCGCCGGATCAGGATGCGCTTCAAGGAACAAGCCAGCAATGCCGACTGCCATTCCCGCACGCGCCAGTTCAGCAACCNATTAAAACAAATTAAATTTGTTTTTTTAGTAAAAATACTGGCTAATTTATGGCTCTCAAATATATAAGCTTATTACTACGTTTCTTAGAGAAACATAGGTATATCTATAAATCAATTATTATTATGGAACCAAAAATTATGAATAATCTCGTCAAACCCCGCCATGTTGATATACTTAATCTTATTCAGCAACCACCGGTTACTGGTACAGTATATAAAATTGATCTTAAATCTGACGTTACAATTACTTTGTCGATACTGTCATCTGGGACTACAACATTATCTGAATATAAATTAGTTGGAAAAACTGACGATACTAAAAATCCTGTGAATATGTTTCTATATAACTCTCTTCTAAATGCCATGTACGCTGTTAATAATATAGAGGCATCCATTGAAAAAGATGTTGGCTCAGAGCAACAATATATAGTTAGTGTTAAACTATTAGAAATACCATCTAAACAACCTTAGCTTCCATGCGACATTGCCACGAGCAATGGAAGAGTTGAATTTCAATAGCAAAACAGTTAACTAAAACCCGATAAAGAGTCGTTTAACTTTTTTCAACATAATGGCGCTGTAAACCAGCGCCAAATCTATTCATCACCAAATCTCGCCATCATTTGATGTCATGGCATCAAAAAGCCATTTTATTTACTGGTATCCAGTTGAGGGAAACTTTTCACTACATCATCAATCGCTTTCATCTGGCTCAAGAATGGCTCAAGTTTTGCCAACGGCAATGCTGATGGACCATCGCACATTGCATTCGCCGGATCAGGATGCGCTTCAAGGAACAAGCCAGCAATGCCGACTGCCATTCCCGCACGCGCCAGTTCAGCAACCTGAGCACGACGACCACCAGACGCTGCACCAAATGGATCACACTTAAAAATGGAACAAGGGCCTGAGGCACGATTAAAGTTTTTGTCAAAAACAACGTAATATTATGTTGCACTTATTATGTGAATCCAAGTATTATCTCTATTTTTATAATCTCGCTATTTTAATCTCTTTTCAATATTAAAATCCATAAAGATAGTTTATTGTTCATACATATAATTATATATAGCAAGAAATATACCATTCATATTATATTTAACAGATAATAAGCCTATGTTAATTATAGAACAACAACATTATCAACTAGTTATATAAAATAATAAATTATACTTGACAACCCCAAAATATAATTTATTATTAATTAAAACAAATTAAATTTGTTTTTTTAGTAAAAATACTGGCTAATTTATGGCTCTCAAATATATAAGCTTATTACTACGTTTCTTAGAGAAACATAGGTATATCTATAAATCAATTATTATTATGGAACCAAAAATTATGAATAATCTCGTCAAACCCCGCCATGTTGATATACTTAATCTTATTCAGCAACCACCGGTTACTGGTACAGTATATAAAATTGATCTTAAATCTGACGTTACAATTACTTTGTCGATACTGTCATCTGGGACTACAACATTATCTGAATATAAATTAGTTGGAAAAACTGACGATACTAAAAATCCTGTGAATATGTTTCTATATAACTCTCTTCTAAATGCCATGTACGCTGTTAATAATATAGAGGCATCCATTGAAAAAGATGTTGGCTCAGAGCAACAATATATAGTTAGTGTTAAACTATTAGAAATACCATCTAAACAACCTTAGCTTCCATGCGACATTGCCACGAGCAATGGAAGAGTTGAATTTCAATAGCAAAACAGTTAACTAAAACCCGATAAAGAGTCGTTTAACTTTTTTCAACATAATGGCGCTGTAAACCAGCGCCAAATCTATTCATCACCAAATCTCACCATCATTTGATGTCATGGCATCAAAAAGCCATTTTATTTACTGGTATCCAGTTGAGGGAAACTTTTCACCACATCATCAATCGCTTTCATCTGGCTCAAGAATGGCTCAAGTTTTGCCAACGGCAATGCTGATGGACCATCGCACATTGCATTCGCCGGATCAGGATGCGCTTCAAGGAACAAGCCAGCAATGCCGACTGCCATTCCCGCACGCGCCAGTTCAGCAACCTGAGCACGACGACCACCAGACGCTGCACCAAATGGATCGCGGCATTGGAGTGAATGAGTGACATCAAAAATGACCGGATGCCCCCCCGTTGCCTGAGCCATGACATTGAAGCCCAACATATCCACTACCAAATTGTCATAACCAAAGTTGCTGCCACGGTCACATAAGATCACCTGATCGTTGCCGCCCTCTTTGAATTTATCCACAATATTTCCCATCTGACCCGGGCTAATAAACTGGGGTTTTTTAACGTTGATCACCGCACCGGTACGCGCCATCGCCTCAACTAAATCAGTCTGACGCGCCAGAAATGCCGGCAGTTGGATGACATCAACCACTTCCGCCACCGGTTGTGCCTGTGCCGACTCATGCACGTCAGTGATGATTTTCACACCGAAAGTTTGTTTCAGTTCCTGAAAAATCTTCATTCCCTCTTCCAGACCCGGGCCGCGGTAAGAGTGAATTGATGATCGGTTTGCTTTATCAAAGGAGGCTTTGAAAACATAAGGAATGCCCAATTTTTGTGTCACTGTCACATAGTGCTCACAAATACTCATGGCCAAATCCCGTGACTCAAGGACATTCATACCACCAAAGAGAACAAACGGTAGATCATTCGCGACCTTAATATCACCAATATGAACCACTTTCTGTTGCATACTTATACCTTCCGTTAGGGACCAATAAATTAATGAGATAAATCAGTGCAGTGCGCTATTCATCAGTGCAAAACAATATTTCAGTACAAAACCATGTTCAATGTAAAACAATATTTATTTCAATGTAAAACAATGCATTGCTGCTGAATGGCGTATATCTGCATTCTGACCATTTCTGCCACCGGGTCCTCCGGGCAGTGCTCCACAAAATAATTTAAATCAGAAACCGCAATATGATTACAATCAAGTTCCGCATAAATCAGCCCCCTATCACGTATTTCATAGGGGTTATCGGGATCAAATATCAGCACAGCTTCGCTCGTTCTCAGTGCCAATTCCATCTGCCCTTCGTCCATCAATGCAGCTTTTATTGTATCCAGCACTTTACGTATAATGCTGGCGTTATCCGCTCCTTGCAAATCATCGGCTGTTAATTTAGCTGTCTGACTAATATTGCCTTTAAGCCACACATCAAGCACATATTCACTTAACGCTTCACCATTGAGTGGATTAATAAACCTCGCCGTGTTATCTGGATAATCAACACGCAAAATCAACTGGGTTGGAAAAACCACCGGCATAAACGGTAGCGCTAAAGCCTGAGCAATATGGATAAGAATTACCCCTAAAACAGCAGAGGAACCTTGGCGAGTTTGCAGTACTTTATCTAGCCATAATGTATCCGACAGACAATAAACACCACCGGCACCGCCGAATTTCCAGCTTTGATAAAAAAGCCTCAGTAATTTTTCCAACCGTTCTTCTATAGTTAACTGCGGAGATATTTCACGTCTGGCTTCATCAATCAATGCTTGAAGCTGCATTTCCACTGAATGCTGAGGAAAATCAGAACGCAATGTTCGGGAAATTAACAGGATACCGCTACTTAACGATGCATTATTAAATTCATAATCAGCTATGGCTTTCATCACTTTTCCACTGACCCTGTGTTATTCGCTCATTACCGCCATAATCCTGAAAAGTAGCTACCTGCCGATAACCACTTTCAGAAAACAGGCTTCTTATAACATTTCCCTGTTTCCAACCATGTTCCAATAACAACCACCCACCAGGTAACAAAAAATGGCGAGATAGATCAATAATGGTATTCAGATCAGCAATTCCCTGTTTTGCCGCAATTAATGCACTATCTGGCTCAAACCGAACATCGCCCTGAGATAGATGTGGATCGGTTTCATCTATATAAGGCGGATTACTGACAATCATACCAAACTGTTGATTATTCAACGAAAAAAACCAATTACTTAACAAAAAATCCACATTTTGTATTTTGAGTTTTTCAGCATTGCCCTGCGCCAGCATCACCGCATCAGGATTGATATCAACCCCGGTAACCCGGCAATCAGGGCGCTCACTTGCGATTGCCAATGCAATTGCGCCGGTTCCCGTTCCCAAATCCAGAATGCAGCAAGGTGTCAGCGATAGCCGTTCAAGTGCCTTTTCTACCAGACATTCTGTATCAGGACGTGGGATTAACGTAGCGGGAGAGACATTTAATGGCAACGACCAGAATTCACGCTCACCGGTGATGTAGGCAATAGGTTCACCTTTCACCCGGCGAGCGAGTAAAGCCTCAAGCTGGCTGAACTGCTCTGGAGCCAACTGAGTTTCACCGAATGCCAATAGATAAGTTCGGGAATGGTGAGTGACAAACCCCAACAAAATTTCTGCATCTCGTTTAGGACTGTCACTCGCCGATAACTGCATTGTGGCTTGTTTAAGCCAAGATAGATAATCCATCAATCCTGCTCTGACAAAGCCGATAATAGATCAGCCTGATACTCATTCACAATCGGCTGAACAAGCATATCCAATTTGCCTTCTATCACTTCATCAAGGCGGTACAAAGTGAGGTTAATGCGGTGATCCGTCACCCGCCCTTGCGGGAAATTGTAAGTACGATTGCGATCTGAACGATCACCGGAACCCAGCAAGTTACGGCGCTCAGAAGCTTCCGCTTCCTGACGTTTACGAACCTCCGCAGCGCGAATACGGGCCGCCAATACCGACATCGCTTTCGCTTTGTTTTTATGCTGTGAACGTTCATCCTGACATTCAACGACAATGCCAGTTGGAATATGAGTGATACGGATGGCGGAATCCGTGGTGTTGACATGCTGTCCACCCGCACCCGATGAACGGAACGTATCAATACGCAGATCACTTGGACTGATTTCCGGCAACTCGGCGTCCGGGATCTCCGGCAAAACCGCAACGGTACAAGCAGAAGTGTGAATACGCCCCTGCGATTCGGTTTCCGGTACACGTTGAACACGATGACCACCCGATTCAAATTTTAAATGACCATAAACCTGCTCACCAGAAACTTTCGCAATAATTTCCTTATAGCCACCATGCTCACCATCGTTAGCACTGATGACTTCAACTTTCCAACGACGGGATTCAGCATAACGGCTGTACATACGAAACAAATCCCCGGCGAAAATCGCCGCTTCATCACCACCGGTTCCTGCACGCACTTCAAGAAAACAGTTACGCTCATCATCAGGATCTTTCGGCAACAGCAACAATTGCAGTTGCTGCTCTAATTCTTCATTGCGAACCTTAGCGTCCCTGATCTCTTCCTGTGCCATTTCCCGCATTTCAGGGTCATCAAGCATTATTTCGGCTGCTTTAAGATCATCCTGAACCGCACTCCAGGCCTTAAAACAGTTCGTCACATCAGTCAGTTGAGCATATTCCCGCGACAAAGCACGAAAACGTTCCTGATCAGCAATCACATCGGCATCACCGAGATGAGCCAAAACTTCCTCGTGACGTTCTTGCAATGCTTCCAATTTAGCAACAATAGAAGGCTTCATTCTTGGTTTCAGACCCTATTCCGAGATATGGTTAATTATGTTCCAGCCCCAGGCTGTCACGTAATAAATTAAGACGCTCCAGATCACCATTGCTGGCTGCTTGCTGGAGTGATTTGGTAGGAGCATGTATCAGGCGGTTCATCAATTGATGAGTCAATTGATTGATTGCCTGTTCTACGTCAGCTCCCTGATTGATAGCAGTCAGTGCCTTAGCCGCCATCTCAGCCCGCATCTGTTCTGCCTGATTACGATACTCACGGATTGAATTCACTGCACTCTGCGAACGCAACCAATCCATAAAATAACGGCTTTCCTGCTGAACAATACATTCAGCCTGAACCGCCGCTGCTTTGCGCTGCGCAAGATTCTGCTGAATAATTGCCTGCAAATCGTCAACACTGTAGAGATAGACGTTATTGAGTTTTTCCACATCAGGCTCTATATCACGAGGAACCGCAATGTCAACGAGCAACATCGGTTGGTTACGGCGTAACTTTAATGCACGTTCAACCATCCCTTTACCAATAATAGGCAGCGGGCTGGCCGTCGAACTGATAACAATATCAGCTTCAGCTAAACGTATATCAATTTCAGGCAAGGTGATCACTTCCGCCTGAACTTCATCAGCCAATACCTGTGCCTTCTCTTTTGTCCTGTTAGCAATCATCATATGGTGCACACGATGCTCTCTCAAATGACGAGCCGCTAGCTCAATGGTTTCTCCGGCACCTACCAGCAAAATATTCAGTTCAGAAAGTGATTCAAAAATCTGCCGCGCCAAGGTACAAGCGGCAAATGCAACAGAAACCGCATTCGAACCAATCTCTGTTTCCGTTCTGATGCGCTTGGCAACAGAAAATGATTTCTGAAATAGTCGCTCCAGTTCACTCGATAAAGAGTGGCTGTGCTGCGACTCGGCAAATGCTTTCTTCACTTGCCCAAGAATCTGAGGTTCCCCAAGTACCAACGAATCCAGCCCACTCGCCACTCTCATCAAGTGGCTAACGGCTTCATTATCACAATGCCAGTAAATACTGGATTTTAGCTCTCTGGGATTCAGTTGATGGTATTCACACAACCAGCCAATTAACTGCTCATACAGATTATCTTGCTGTTCTACGCTGAGATAAAGCTCCGTACGATTACACGTTGACAACACAACCCCCCCTTTCACCAAGGGATGCTGGAGGAGGTTATCAAGCGCTTCACCAATCGTATCTGGAGAAAAAGTCACCCGTTCACGCAAGGATACAGGGGCCGTTTTATGGTTAATACCAAGTGCTAACAAAGTCATATCAACTTCATTGAGTTATCAGCAGAGAGATCGTTCATCGTAAAAAACATTCTATACCCGTTATCTTTCAAGTTGCTTCTTTGTTGGCTGCACTCACTCAACCCGGTCACATCGTTATCTATGCTCCCGGGGATTCGCTCCCTTGCCGCCGCGATCCATCTTGAAATCCATAGGGTATAATATTGATGAAATCATCACCCTTAATAAGGACTCTTATAAGCTGTGCATTCTACTTGATACCTCAGCTCAATAAAAGACAATCAGCAGTGTCTGATATCATTATTCAGAACATTTTTTTGAAATTTAACTGGATTAATAGTTCATTCTTCATTATTAAGTGATGTAAAAGTTTTCACGTTATTAAACAGAGATTACCGATGAAGCCAATACAAAAATTATCACTATTCCGCCTATTGCCACTCTCTTGTGTACTACTGTTGACCGCCTGTACATTAACACAACCTGGCGGAACAGGTTCGGCGGATTCTCCTCAATGGCGAGCACATACCCAACAGCTACAGCAATTAAATCAATATCAAACACGTGGATCTTTTGCCTATCTGTCTAATGAGAAAAAAGTTTATGCCCGCTTTTTCTGGCAACAATATCATCCTGAACACTACCGTTTATTACTGACTAACCCACTGGGCAGCACGGAATTAGAACTGATCGTTCAGCCAAACATGACGCAATTAACCGATAGTCAAGGTAAAAAATATTTTAGTGATAACCCCGAAGAGATAATTTATCAGTTCACCAATATGGATATTCCATTAGATAATCTGCGGCATTGGATAACGGGTCTCCCCGGTGATGCCAAAAACTTTAAACTGGATGCTAGCTATCTATTGAAAACCGTCAATTACCAGCAAAATGGCGCAACATGGCAGGTTAACTATCAATCCTACGATACCTCAACCACCCCCGCCCTTCCCAACCGTCTGGAACTGATTCAGGGTGATCGCCGCATTAAACTGAAAATGGATAACTGGACCACAAAATAATGACATTCACTTGGCCCTCACCGGCAAAACTGAACCTATTTCTCTATATCACCGGTCGTCGCGCTGACGGTTACCACCAGTTACAAACGCTATTTCAATTTCTTAATTATGGTGATGAAATTACGATTACCCCTCGTCAGGATAATGAAATTCGTTTACTGACACCCGTGGAGGGAGTGGAACACGATAACAACCTGATTGTTCGCGCAGCACGTCTCTTGCAATCCTATAGCGACAAACACCATGCGGGTATTGCTCATAAAGGTGCTGATATTCATATCAACAAACGTCTGCCAATGGGCGGTGGGTTAGGCGGAGGTTCATCCAATGCCGCTACCGTACTCATAGCCCTGAATTATCACTGGCAAACCGGTTTCACAGACGAAACACTGGCCGCCCTCGGCGTAAGTCTTGGTGCTGATGTGCCCATCTTTGTCAAAGGGCATGCCGCATTCGCAGAAGGTATTGGTGAAATCCTGCACATAGCCGAGCCGGAAGAAAAATGGTATCTGGTTGCGCATCCTGGTATTGAAATCTCAACTCTGCGTGTCTTCACAGATCCAGAATTAAAACGTGATACACCAATTCGCCCTCTGGCCGCATTATTAAAGGCTCCGTACCTAAATGATTGTGAATCTCTTGTAAGAAAACGTTTCCGTAAGGTTGAACAGCTTCTTTCATGGCTGCTAGAATACGCGCCGTCACGCCTGACCGGAACCGGTGCATGTGTATTCGGTGAATTTGAATCAGAAGCATCGGCCCGTAAGGTGTTAAATCAAGCCCCTGAGTGGTTGCAGGGTTTTGTTGCGCGTGGCGTTAACAATTCACCTTTGCACAATTTCCGCTCTGGGATACCCGTGTTATTGAACCAATGAATAAATATGTTATTTAACATTGGTCAACAATATCTCTCTGGACGCAAGCCTGAGGTCTTTCTCGTGCCCGATATGAAGCTTTTTGCTGGTAACGCTATCCCGGAACTAGCACAACGTGTTGCCAACCGCCTGTACACTAATCTTGGAGATGCTGCTGTCGGCCGTTTCAGCGACGGTGAAGTCAGCGTGCAAGTTAACGAAAATGTGCGTGGTGGTGATATTTTCATCATCCAGTCCACTTGTGCACCGACTAACGACAACCTGATGGAATTAGTCGTTATGGTGGATGCACTGCGTCGTGCTTCCGCAGGACGTATTACCGCAGTAATCCCTTATTTCGGTTATGCCCGTCAGGACCGTCGAGTCCGTTCCGCCCGTGTGCCAATTACCGCCAAAGTTGTTGCAGACTTCCTGTCCAGTGTCGGTGTAGACCGCGTACTGACTGTTGATCTGCATGCTGAACAGATCCAAGGTTTCTTTGATGTTCCGGTTGATAACGTATTTGGCAGTCCAATTCTGCTGGAAGATATGCTACAGAAAGAGTTAGAAAACCCTATCGTTGTTTCCCCGGATATTGGCGGGGTTGTCCGCGCACGTGCTATTGCTAAGCTGCTGAATGATACCGATATGGCCATTATCGATAAACGCCGCCCACGCGCTAACGTTTCTCAAGTGATGCATATTATCGGTGATGTTGCTGGCCGCGACTGCGTGCTGGTCGATGACATGATCGATACCGGAGGCACCTTATGCAAAGCGGCTGAAGCATTGAAAGAACGCGGAGCAAAACGTGTATTTGCCTATGCTACTCACCCAATTTTCTCCGGCAATGCGGTGGATAACATTAAAAACTCGGTGATTGATGAAGTGGTTGTTTGTGACACCATCCCATTGTCTGCTGAGATCAAAGCGCTCAATAAAGTTCGTACTCTCACTTTGTCCGGTATGTTAGCTGAAGCGATCCGGCGTATCAGTAATGAAGAGTCAATTTCTGCGATGTTTGAGCACTAATAAATAAGTTATACTCATATATGAAAAAACCCGTTGTACAAGAGCTTCAACGGGTTTTCTGTTTACTCTGGAAGAATAATACTTCTCCATTTTTGTTATGGATACCGATGACTACCACGACGATAACGCTCATCATAGTTTCTTAGCCACCAATAACGATCTGCCACACCTTCCCGGCCTCCCACACCGGCACCAGCCAACCAAACAAGCGCACCAATAAAAACGCCCAATAGCGCTGCTTCAGATAAAAACTCAGGCCAGCCAAAACCGAAGATGTGAGGCAGTAATGTATAAACCAGGCTACTCACTATGGTGAACATACCGACACCCATCAATACATTACCGACTATGAAGGCACTTTGACGTTTCATATGTTACCTCCAACACTCTTCATTAATACACACTCTTCGTTAATACACACTTTCCGTTAATACACACTCTCCGTGAACACTAAGAACCGAAAATTCAACAGCTAACGTTAATTGACTCTATATAACTTTATAGCCTATTTATAGTATAGCCCTATTTCATAAAAGGTCATTGCGGACACGATCACAACTAAAGGAGATTTAATAACAATTCCCTCATCATTGTGAGAAATAACATGAAGAAATAATGAGTTAGTAACCTGAACTTTGCTTAAAGAGAAGTTCAGGTTTTTAACTAAATATTGATATATAACAATGATAGTTGTGAAATCCCACCCAGGTTATATATTCTTAATCAATGATTCCTACCGGGATAATAAAAATCATCTTATTTTCACACTGCATGATAACGGCTAAAAACAGGGGATTTGTCTAATTTTTTAATGAGTAACCATCAATCAGCATCCCCAAATATCCAACACCTAATATAGCCCTGGGGTTAATTCTATCCACGCTTGAGAATATACCCTCCCATCAATACAACTTATATACACCGATGAAAATTCACTCATGGGAGGTACATGATTATGAGGCGAATACCCCCGAGAATAAGAAGAAGAAACTCTAAAGCTAAAATAGCCATTTTTATCGGTAGTCATATGTTTGTCTTGATCACTCAATGACAGATAAGATCCCATAGATACTCCTATAGTGACATTAGGTTCACCTACGCCATTCTTATATAAATATCCAGCTATAATACCGCTTGAAAATGAATACAGCACAGCCGGAAATTCTATAATCTTTAACTGATATGGATTATACGTGAAACACATAGCTATAGCCTTTTCAATAGCTCCCGCTTGTGCCATTAGTATCACTTCACCAGCACGACTAGATTGTATTGACGCCGTTATCTTACCATCTTTATCTGTCATCCCGGACGACGGAGCTACTGTTGCCCCACTATCTGCATAGAAGGTTATTTCTTGGTTTTTAATTCCATTACCCAACCGATCATACACCGTTGCAACTACCTTATTCTCATCGGCACTCTTAGTCCATGCATTATTTTTTTCTAAGTCAAGATTAAGCACTGCCACCGATTGAGGAGCAACAGTAAACTCGACCTGGAGAGGAGGGGCTTCTATTTCAGTATCATCTTCCAAGCAAGCATACACATTCCCTTGACACGGAGTTGAATCAGTAGAGATTATTTCAACTGATACCTTACCCAGTACTCCTGTACCTTTTATAATTTTACGATCATTATTCTCTTTAAATACCATAGATTGATTATCTAACGTGAAAATTATATTTACCCCATGCAATAAATAACCATCCTGGATTGCGCTTACACCGATATCTATCGGTTTATCCGCAGTTTCCGTTTTTTCATTTGATAGCCAATTTAATGTTTTAGCCTCTTTTGGTGCTTGTTCGTCATTCATTTCATTCTCCTAATTTATCACTATCATGTATATTTATATATGTCATCATCGATTTAAAGTTAAAAAAATAATTTCAAGTTGATAACATTATACTAATTAACAATATTCCTTACGCTAAACAAAAGGAAAGTGTTTAAAATTAATAGAAAATTGAATCGACTTATCAGTATCGGGTAAACTTATTATCACATTATTTTTTTCTGCTTTGGTATTAGTTATATGGAAAGTTGTACAACCATCTTTACTAATCGCAACCTGCAACTCTCTTTCATTATCACCATAACCTGAAATTATCGCGGAGCCATCAGTACGAACAAGTAATCTTTTACCGGAATAGACAGTACGGTCCACAATAACATAACCACTACAAACACTCACGCCATCAGCAGGTACTTCAGAGGTAAATGCATAAGCACTGATAATATTTCCTCCATCTCTCCACTCACTAAATACTGCCTGACTTACAGCCAGTGTTATAGAACCATCCTCCGCCGAAACAGTACAACGAAAACTACCCGCTACCTCAGATTGCAAATGGAAATAAGCCAGCCCGAAACTATTAGGGGCAAACTGATATTTTGCACCACCCCCTTCAACAATACTGCCTGATTCAACACTGGCCGATAATCTCTTTCCTGGCGGCCCATAAACCACAGCTAAATTTTTCGGGTTTATTCTGGGATATTCATTAGATACCATCGGCGCACCTTCACTAATTGATATCATGGCAGATGACATATCCGTTAGCGACAATATCACTGAACCTGGAGCAGAACTATTATTACCAACCTCATAATACCCTGTTCCCACGCCCTCTTGCCCCAAACAAAGCACATTTTCCGCCGGCACCACTAAAGAAACATAACCCTGCTTAACATCCTCATCACTGACTGTTATTGGTTGTGCATCCCAGGCCGCCCTCGCAATCGGATCATAGTCAAAATTATGCCCTTGCCAGTGGAATATGACGCTATCGCCTTTCTGCATCTGCTGATAACTAATATGCACATTTAACCCACTATGTTGTACAAGAGATGAATAGTGAATCACGCCAGATGTTGAATCTGGATAAATGGATGGTAATAATTTTATCGATGGGGAATTAATAATTTTAATAACAGCCGGTTTAGAGAAATTTTCATTCTCGAAATCATCGGCTGATGTATAAGTCACATTATAGCAACCATCCGGTATTTCAGAGAACGGAATAGTTACAGTAAAAAAATCAAGATTAATATTCTGAATATAATAGGGCCGAGAAAATATCCCCCCAACATTTACCACGATCATATCCCCGATTCTTAGCCACTCATGATAAGGTACTTTGATAATTAAATCTTGGTTCTGTTGAACAGAAACATCAATCAGGCCATCGTGTTCTGCTTGCGGCAATTCTGGCGACGATAAAGAAATAGGTGTATTGTCGTTATTGGTAATCATATTTCACCTCCCATTGGAGTCGGTCTGAACGATAAAACAAAATTGACTTTATCGCCTGAATCTGAATCAGGCGCTGTTAGCCAAACATTAACTTTACCTACTGTGTTGCTAATCACATTCACTGTCGCACTACCATCCTCCTTTAATGGAATATCTGCCCAATCTTTATTATAACCATCAATGAGGGCATTATTATTCACTCTTATCCGGATTTGATTAATATCATCATTATGTTCACGATCAATGAAAAGATATATCGAGCAAGGCGTCTTGCCATCTGCCGGAGCGCCTGTAGTATAATTATAGGCGGTAAATATTATAGCCTCATCAGACTGACGATAATTACCAAAAGTAAGCGGAAAAGACATTACTTTATTGATATCCTCTTGCGGGGCAATCACCACAAAAGCCGAAAATTCTTCGCTATTTTCAATATTTTTATGTTCAAACGGAGAACGAACATAAAAATGTCCTTTTCCAGTCTCATCTAACGTCAATATGATCTGATCTAGATTAATGTTATCGTCTACAATGAAAGCACCGATAGATGTCGTAGCATAGAATTTATGCCCAGGCAAACCATATAGAGTCACAATATTTTGAGGGTTAAGATTAGGGTAATCGGTTAAATCACTCATCGCCGCGTTTTCTGTGATAATCACACTTGATATGCCGTTATTCATATTGTCACCATTAACTCCATGATTTATTAATCGAAAATAAAATAATAACGCTTAATAAAATATTAAATCTCAATCAGTTAAATTTATCGTCCGGGGGGAACCGTATCAATGCGTCCATACCAAATCTTAGAGTGCTTTGTACTTTCACTACACTCCATGCCTACACTATAAGTGATATAAACCCAGCTTGGCGTACCATCACGATATGAATTTACATTAGTAAAAATCGCCCGACCAAGTGGAATAATAGCTTCTCCAGCGTCCATTACGTCGGCAGTTACCGTATGAGGTGCAAGAGAATAAATCTTTGAAAATGGATTCTCATTGATAATACCATTAACGTAAATACGTACATTAATGACATTATTTATCTCTATCCCATTCTTTTCACCCACAGCAATATGAGCATCCAACCCTCCTCCTAAAATACTTGCAAGATTAATCTTGCTTGACTGTCTAAATTCTACCTGATCTTTATGACTGAAAATTCTGGGTACCGCTAATATACGCCTAATCTCTGGTGGTACATTTAGTACTGGCTTCGTTAAATTAAAATAGCGGGCAGATGATACAGCGACGTTTCCAGTTGCATCAGCCACATAATAATACAACTCATTATTGCCAGTATTTGGAATATTGGCATATGGAACTGAAATAAATGACATATCCAACTGATTCAGATCAGTAATGACAGCAGACGCACCTTGCGTTTCGTCATCATCTTCTCTAATTATTAAAAAAACTCTATCCCTCGGCCTAACACCTTCATAAAATGGAATAATCACATGAAAATCTGTATTGCTATTTCCTACTGATGGCATTAATTTATTACCATTCAGTTCTGCAATATCTGGCGCTGGAAGCGTTGGCTCAATATCTTCGGTAATCATCAAAATGTTTGATGAAGCGCTTTTTAAAAGATATGGCAATTTTGTCAACATATTCACTGAATAGTTACCCTCAGATTTCTTAGGGAAAACTATTAAGGCAATAAATCCTTTACTATCTGTATTAATATAATATTGACAATTATCTTTTTCACTAATAAACGGCAATATTTCTTCCCTAATTTGCCCTCTATTATAACCAAAAATACGCACTGGCTTATCCGTTACCAGAGGAATTTGAAAATAAGGAAGTGGATCATTTTTTTTATTCAAAGCATAAATATTAATAAGCAGTCTGTCATTAAATAGTGAAGGTCGCCAATTATCTTCTGCCGGAGAAAAATCTTTTACCCACGAATCGCCAATAATTATAGGGGTAAACCCTTCGTATGAAAAATCATTTTTACCAATAGAATGAAACTCAATCTCTAATTTAGCATCAGGATCGGTAGCTTTATCCATTGAAAACATTATGGTGAAATCACTGGCATCAGAATAAGCAGAAACAACAAATTTTGCAGTGTAGATATTATTCTTGACATCCCTTGAAATACGCGGAATCTCATCAAAACTGACATCTTGCTGGTCACTGTACACTATATCAGTCGCTTCCGTTACTTTATGAACCTCATCACCTGAATAAGTCACAGTGATAACAACTGGACACCCTTCTAAAATCGTTATTCCTGAAACGATATCTGCTGTAAGTGTAGACATATTCAATCTCATATTAAAGTTAAACATCAATAAGTAAAAAACATCTAATTTTCTATCAAAATTAATACACTTCCACAATGATGCCGACTACCTATTACCTCCTTTCTACTTCTCAACAAATAAATTATTTACTTTAGCCGGTCATGTAATAACAATAAATCCATCACTCAGAGCATAAGCTTTATATCCAAGCAGACAACATAACCATAATTTTTATATGATTAAGACAATGGTAATCGTTAAATCACTTTTCACCATGTTTGCTATTATTCATACTGTCACCATTAACTCCATGATTCATTGGTTGAAAATAACCCACAATAAAAAATCGCTAGTTTACAAATAAGAAACATGTCCGGGGAAATGGAAAACGCTTACGCATTTTCCATAAACAGGTAAAATCTCAATCAGTTAAATTTATTGTCCGGGGGGAACCGTATCAATGCGTCCAAACCAAATCTTGGAGTTCTTTATATTTACACTATAAGTGACATAAACTAATCCTGGTCCATCATCATACGAGTCCACACCGGTAAAAGGTGCCTGACCAAGCAGAATAATAGCCTCTCCTGCCGCCACTTCTTCGGCAGTTACCGTATGAGGTTCAAGAGAATAAATTTTTGAAGATGGGCTATGATTGACAATACCATTAACGTAAATACGTACATTGATAATACTATCCACATCTATTCCATTTTTTTTACCCACAGCAATACGCGCATCCAGCCCTCCCCCTAAAATTTTTACAAGATTGATCTTACCTCGCTGTTTAAGTTCGCTCTGATCTTTATGAGTAAAAATTCTAGCTGCCGCTAATGTACGCCTAATCTCTGGCGGTTGATTCGGTACTGACTTCGTTAAATAAAAATAGAGGGAAGATGATATAGCTACGTTTCCCATTGTATCAGCCACATAATAGTATAACTCATTATCGCCAATATTTGGAATACTGGCATATGGAGCTGAAATAAACGGACTATCCAACTGATTCAGATCAGTAATGACAGTAGATGTACTTTGTATTTCATCATTATCTTCCCTGATCATTAAGAAGATTCTATCTTTCGGTTTAGCACCTTCATAAAATGGGATACTCACATGAAAACCTGTGCTACTATTTCCCACTGATGGTATTAATCTATCGCCATCTAACTCTTTAATATCTGGCATCACAAGGGTTGGAGCAATATCTTCTGTAATAAACAGAATATTTGACGAAGATTTCCTTGAAAAACCCTGCAACTCTGTAAACATATTGACTGTATAGTTACCCCCCTCTCCCTTGCTAGGGAAAGCTCTTAAGGCAGCAAAACCTTCACTATTCGTATTAATATAGTATTTACTATTATTGAGTTCTTGAATAAAAGGAAATATTTCTTCCGTAAGTTGTCCTTCCTCATAACCAAAAATACGTACCATCCTATCAGTTACCAAGGGAATTTGAAAATAAGGCAACGGATCATCTGTTTTATTCAGCGCATAGATATTAACAATGAGGCTGCCGTTAAACTCAGAAGGTTGCTCATCATCCGCTACCGGAGATAAGTCTTTTACCAACGAATCGCCAATAATGATAGGTTCAAACGCTGCATGTGAAAAACCATTTTTATCAATAGGATGAAATGCTATCTCTAATTTAGCATCGGGGTCCGTAGTCTTATCCATTGAAAATATTATGGTGAAATCATTGGCGACAGAATGAGCAGTAACAACAAATTTTGCAGTGCAGATATTATTCTTGACATCCCTTGAAATACGAGGGGTTTCATCAAAACTGACATCTTTCTGGTCACTGTACACTATATCAGTCGTTTCCGTTACTTTATGAATCTCATCACCTGAATAAGTCACAGTAATGACAACCGGGCACTCTTCTAAAACCGTTATTCCTGAAACGATATCTGCTGTAAGTATCGACATATTAAACCTCATATTAAAGTTAAACATCAATAAGTAACAAACGTCTAATCTTCTTACCAAAATAATGCGTTTACACCACGATGCTTACTGTCTATTACCTCCTTCCTGTTTGTTACAAAAATAAATTATTTACTTCATCCGTTATTTTTTGGTCAAGATTAGGATAACTGTAAAATTACTTCTCACCCTGTTTGCCATTATTCATACTATCATCATTAGTGCCATGATTCCTTGGTTTAAAATAAAAGGACAACACTCAATTAAATATTGTATCTCGGTAATGAAAAAATCGCCAATTCACAAAATAAGCAACATGTCCGGGAAAATGGAAAATGCTTATGCATTTTCCATAAACAGGTAAAAGCTCAATCAGTTAAATTTATTATCCTACTGGAGCAGTATTAATGTGCCCACTCCAAATCTCAGACTCCTTCGTGTCTACACTATAAGTGATATAAACTGAGCCTGGTGTACCATCACAATACGAACCTACCTTAGTAAAAGGAGCCTGGCCAAGCTGAATAATAGTTTCTCCAGCAGCCACTTCATCGGCAGTTACCGTATGAGGATCAAGAGAATAAAGTCGTGAGGATGGGTTATCATTTACAATACCATTAACGTAAATACGTACATTAATAACACTATCCACATCTATTCCATTGTTTTGACCCACAGCAATATGGGCATTCAACCCTCCTCCTAAAATATTTTCAAGATTGATCCTACCTGACTGTTCAAATTCTAACTGCTGTTTATGAGCAAAGATTCTGGGTACTGCTAATGTCCGCTTAACTTCTGGTGGTTCATTCGGTACTGACCCTGTTAAATTAAAATAGAGAGCAGAAGACATAGCTACATTTCCCACTACATCAGCCACATAATAACATAATTCATTGTCGCCAATATTTGGAACGCTGGCATATGGAACTAAAATAAATGGATTATTCAACTGATACAGATCAGTAATGACAGTAGACGCACCTAGCGTTTCGTCATTATCTTCTCTAATTACTAAAAAAATCCTATCTCTCGGTTTAGCACCTTTATAAAATGGGATACTCACATGAAACCCCGTGCTACTATTTCCTACTGATGGCGTTAATCTATTTCCATCCAGCTCTTCAATGTCTGGCGCAGGAAGCGCTGGAGCAGTGTCTTCTATAATGAAAAGAATATTTGATGAAGCGTTCTTTAAAAAACCCGGCAATTCTATGAACATATCAACGGTATAATTACCAATCTTCTCCTTACGAGGGAAAACCCTTAAAGCAACAAAACCTTTATCATCCGTATTAATATAGTATTTATTATTATTGATTTCTTTAATAAAAGGCAATATTTCTTCCGTAATGTTTTCTCCATCATACCCAAAAATACGTACTAAATTATCAATTACCAGAGGGATTTGAAAATAGGGTAACGGCTCATTTGTTTTACTCAACGCATAGATATTAATAAGCAAGCTGCCATTAAATTCAGAAGGTCGTTCATCATCAGCTACCGGAGATAAGTCTTTTATCAACGAATCGCCAATAATGATAGGTTCAAACGCTGCATGTGAAAAATCATTTTTATCAATAGAATGAAATGCAATCCCCAATTCAGCATCGGGGTCCGTAGCCTTATCCATTGAAAATGTTATGATGAAATCACCAGCGTCAGAACCAGCAGTAACAACAAATTTTGCAGTACAGGTATTATTCTCGACATCTCTTAAAATACGAGGGGTCTTATCAAAACGGGTATTTTTTGGGTGACTGTACATTATGTCAGTCGTTTCCGTTACTTTATGTGTATCATCACCTGAATAAGTCACAGTAATGACAACCGGGCACGCTTCTAAAACCGTTATTCCTGAAACGATATCTGTTGTAAGTATTGACATATTAAACCTCATATTAAAGTTAAACGCCTATACCCGTTATCTTTCAAGTTGCTTCTTTGTTGGCTGCTCTCGCTCACCCCGGTCACATAGTTTGCTATGCTCCCGGGGATTCACTCCCTTGCCGCCACGATGCATCCTGAAATCCATAGGGTATATAAGTAACAAACACTTAATTTTCTGTCAAAATAATGCGTTTATACAACGATACTTACTATTTATTATCCTATTACCTCCTTCCTGTTTGTTACACAAATAAGTATTCATTTTAGCTATTAATGTAATAGCAATAAACCCACTACTCATAACATAAGCTTTATATCCAAGTATATACTATATAGTCACAATATATCTGGGGCTAAAACTACGATAATTGTTAAATCACTTTTCGCCATATTGACCATTATTCATACTGCCACCATTAACTCCGTGATTCATTGGTTGAAAGTAAAATGACAACGCTTAATAAAATATTATAGCTTGGTAATGAAGAATCGCCAGTTCATCAATAAGAAATATGTTCAGAAAAGTGGAAAATGCGTGAGCATTTTCCAACAAACAGATAAAAGCTCAATCAGTTAAATTTATTACCTAGGTGGAACAGTATCAATATGTCCAAACCAAATCTTAGATTCGTTTTTGCCTACGCTGTAAGTGATATAAACCAAGCCTGGCGTACCATCATCATATGAATCTATATTAGTAAAAAACGCCTGACCAAGTGGAATAATAGTCTCTCCTGCCGCCACTTCGTCGGCAGTTACCGTATGAGGATCAATAGAATAAATTTTCGAAGATGGATTATCATTGATAATACCATTAACGTAAATACGTACATTAATGACATGATTTACCTCTATTCCACTGTTTTTACCCACAGCAATATGGGCATCCAACCCTCCACCTAAAATATACTTAAAACTAATCTTACCTGGCCAACTAAATTCCTTCTGTCGTTTATGATTAAAGATTCTAGGTCTCGCTAATATACGCTTAATCTCTGGTGGTATATTTGGTGTTGATCTCGTTAAATTAAAATAGAGGGCAGATGACATAGTTATGTTTCCTATTACATCAGCTACGTAATAGTATAACCCATTATTGCCAATATTTGGAATACTGGCATATGGAACTAAAATAGATGGTATATCCAACTGACTCAGATCAGTAATGACAGTGGACGCACTTGGCGTTTCATCATTATCTTCTCTGATCATTAAGAAAATTCTATCTCTCGGTTTAACACCTTCATAGAACGGGATACTCACATGAAAACCTGTATTGCTATATCCTGTTGATGGCGTTAATCTATCACCGTCCAGCTCTTCTATATCTGGCATCACCAGCGCTGGAGCAATGTCTTCTGTAATAAACAGAATATTTGATGAAGATTTCCTTGAAAAACCCTGCAATTCAGTGAACATATTAACTGCATAGTTCCCCTCTTCCTCCTGACTGGGAAAAATCTTTAAGGCAACAAAACCTTTATCATCTGTATTAATATAGTATTTATTATTATTCAGTTCTTGAATAAAAGGAAATATTTCTTCCGTAATTTTTTCCCTATCATACCTAAAAATACGTACTAATTTATCCGTTACCAGGGGAATTTGAAAATAGGGTAATGGATCATTTGTTTTACTCAGCGCATATAGATTAACGAGGAGGTTACCATTAAAATCAGAAGGCTCCTCATTATCTGCTGCCGGAGATAAATCTTTTATCAGCGAATCACCAATAATGATAGGTTCAAATGCTGCATGTGAAAAACCATTTTTATCAATAGAATGAAATGCAATTTCTAATTTAGCATCGGGGTCCGTAGCCCTATCCACTGAAAATTCTATGGTAAAATCACCAGTGCCAGAATTAGCAGTAACAACAAATTTCGCAGTGCAGGTATTTTTCTCAACATCTCTTGAAATACGAGGAATTTTATCAAAATAGGTATTTTTGGGGGTACTGTGCACTATGCCAGTCGTTTCCGTTACTTTATGAGTATCATCACCTGAATAAGTCACTGTGATAACAACTTGGCACGCTTCTAAAACCGTTATTCCTGAAACTATATCTGCTGTAAGTGTCGACATATTAAACCTCATATTAAAGTTAAACACCAATCAGTAACAAACACTTAATTTTCTATCAAAATAATGCGTTTATACAACGATGCTTACTCTCTATTACCTCCTTCCTGTTTGTCACACAAATAAATTATTCACTTTAGCCATTACTGTAATAGCAATGTATTCTTTATCCAAAAGATATCGTAAAATAGGATACGATGCTTCCTCCTCACATTCAAAAAACTAAGTCAGAAACCATCAGCATATGAGTCCACATATGAAAAAAGCGACTGACCAAGCTGAATAACACTTATTCTAACCTCCGTATCTTCCTTGATTCATGTATGAGGATCAATAGTAATAAATACTTAATCTAACTCCTCTCCCATAATACCATCAGCGTAAACACTTACATCAATAACATCATCTACATTGATTTCAACTTCCAGCCCTACAACATAAGCATCCAAGTCCCTTCCCTGAATAATCAAATAATTGATTTTCCCTCGCTGTTCAAGTTCTAAATAACCTTGGTGAGTAAAAATTCCAGCTACAGCTAATGCACGAGAAACCCCTGTGATCGTTCATTAGAGACTGGCTCGATTAAAATAACGAGAAGATAGCATGGCTACATTTTCACTATAAGTAGCAGTAATGACAACTGAGCACTCTTCTAAAATCGTCATTCCTGAAATTATATCTGCTGTAAGTGTTAACATATTAAACTTCATATTAGAATTAAACACCAACCAGTAACAAACACCTAATTTTCTATCAAAATAGTGCGCTTCAACAATAATGCTCACTACCTATTATTTCCTTCCTACTCTTCACATAAAACCACATAAAAAATTGCATTTGGATCTTTCTCCTTCAACAAATGAACCTGAATACTTTCGTCATTTATTTGTAGCCCTCCCATTGTTATTCCGTTAGAATTTAACGAAGCTCGTGGATCTCCTAATAAACCCTTATCAATAAGATTCAAATTCAAATCCTTAACCAAATAATCAATTGAACCACCAAGATCACTCTCCTTTATCCTATTTCCTCTTGTACAACTAGGTAAAGGCTTACTCGTGTCAATACGATCCTTCGAGTAAGCGGAACCAATCCCCGGCCCTGTCGAGCTAGAATCAACAATTACAAAGTGATCAATTTTCACATCGGGAATAATATATTTTAAATACCGGCCAGATTCTGGGTGTGTAAACGTCGTAGTTAATGTAGCCGTTCCTGCTTTTTTAACTTGAAAATAATGTCCATCCACATCAACTACGTTCCTATTACTTGAGTCATATACTCCAGTATAACCAGCTATAGTTAATTCTCCAGGCAAATACTCGGGTTCAAACCTCATTTTTGGCCAAGCAAAATTCATTCTTTCTTTTGGAACCGAACGCCCGGGTCCTTTTCCATCTTTAGTGTCATAATCCATTATAAAGAAGTCAGTAACATCCTGCTCATTAGCCTTAATTTCTACCGTTTTATTCTTAGAACCAACAGATGAATCATTCACTTTGGCCGTTACCATAACAGCAACAAACCCGCCACTTTTACTATATACCTGATATTGCGCTTTCCCATCAGCATCTGTTTTACCATCACCCACTACCTGAGTTACCAAGTTTTTATCAGTAATGGTGACTCCCTTACTATTTGCTGCACTCCAGGCCACCGTAATACCGCTTTTCGCCTGCCCGGAAAAATCTTTTACTGTGGCAGTGAAGGTATAAGTATGCCCCTCGCCTTCTCCTTCTGTTACGTGATCTGGGCTAACAGTAAGAGAAGCAAGCTCATCAGGGCTGATAAAACTGACTTTTTTATCTACATTCACCGGCGTCTGCTGAGTAGCTGTTTTTGCGGACACTTGTACATCAATCGCTACCACTGTACTGGTTAAGGTCGCGGTCACCTGTCCCTGCGCATTACTCACTGAGTTGTTCTGTTTCGTCAGTTTTAACCCGTCAGCCTTTGGATCTGTCTGCCAGTCAATGTTGACCGGTTGACCCATCACCAGATTGCCGTGCCCATCCTTTACTATCGCCGTGAAGGTATAACTGTCACTGCCGTTGTTGTAGTACTCCTTGTCTTTATCCACTTCCACCGTCACGCTGGCGACATAATAGCTGGTGCTGAACTCCGTAAAACTGACTTTGCCGTTCGCGTTCACCACCGTCTGCTGGCTGGCTGTTTTCGCCGATACCTGCACATTCTCCACCGCCGCTGTACTGGTTAAGGTCGCGGTCACCTGCCCCTGCGCGTTACTCACCGAGTTGTGCTGTTTCGTCAGTTTTAACCCGTCAGACTTTGAATCTGTCTGCCAGTCAATGTCGACCGGTTGACCCACCACCAGATTGCCGAGCCCGTCCTTCACTGTCGCCGTGAAGGTATAACTGTCACTGCCGTTGTTGTAGTGCGCCTTGTCTTTATCCACCTCCACCGTCACGCTGGCGACATAATAGCTGGTGCTGAACTCCGTAAAACTGACTTTCCCGTTCGCGTTCTCCGCCGTCTTCTGGCTGGCTGTTTTCGCCGATACCTGCACATTCTCCACCGCCGCTGTACTGGTTAAGGTCGCCGTGACCTGACCCTGCGCATTACTCACCGAGTTGTTCTGTTTTGTCAGTTTTAGCCCGTCAGCCTTTGGATCTGTCTGCCAGTCAATGTCGACCGGTTGACCCACCACCAGATTGCCGTGCCCGTCCTTCACTGTCGCCGTGAAGGTATAACTGTCACTGCCGTTGTTGTAGTGCGCCTTGTCTTTATCCACCTCCACCGTCACGCTGGCGACATAATAGCTGGCGCTGTACTCCGTAAAACTGACTTTCCCGTTCGCGTTCTCCGCCGTCTTCTGGCTGGCTGTTTTCGCCGATACCTGCACATCAGATACCACCACTGTGCTGCTTAACGTCGCCGTGACCTGCCCCTGCGCGTTACTCACCGAATTGTTCTGTTTTGTCAGTTTTAACCCGTCAGCCTTTGGATCTGTCTGCCAGTCAATGTTGACCGGTTGACCCATCACCAGATTGCCGTGCCCGTCCTTTACTGTCGCCGTGAAGGTATAACTGTCACTGCCGTTGTTGTAGTGCGCCTTGTCTTTATCCACTTCCACCGTCACGCTGGCGACATAATAGCTGGTGCTGAACTCCGTAAAACTGACTTTCCCGTTCGCGTTCACCGCCGTCTGCTGGCTGGCTGTTTTCGCCGATACCTGCACATCAGATACCACCACTGTGCTGCTTAACGTCGCGGTCACCTGCCCCTGCGCGTTACTCACCGAACTGCTCTGTTTTGTCAGTTTTAACCCGTCAGCCTTTGGATCTGTCTGCCAGTCAATGTCGACCGGTTGACCCACCACCAGATTGCCGTACCCATCCTTCACTGTCGCCGTGAAGGTATAACTGTCAGCGCCGTTGTTGTAGCGTACTTTGTCTTTATCCACTTCCACCGTCACGCTGGCGACATAATAGCTGGTGCTGAACTCCGTAAAACTGACTTTGCCGTTCACGTTCACCGCCGTCTGCTGGCTGGCTGTTTTCGCCGATACCTGCACATTCTCCACCGCCACTGTACTGGTTAAGGTCGCAGTCACCTGCCCCTGCGCGTTACTCACCGAGTTGTTCTGTTTCGTCAGTTTTAGCCCGTCAACCGTTGGATTTGTCTGCCAGTCAATGTTGACCGGTTGACCCACCACCAGATTGCCGTGCCCATCCTTTACTGTCGCCGTGAAGGTATAACTGTCACTGCCGTTGTTGTAGTGCGCCTTGTCTTTATCCACCTCCACCGTCACGCTGGCGACATAATAGCTGGTGCTGAACTCCGTAAAACTGACTTTGCCGTTCGCGTTCACCGCCGTCTGCTGGCTGGCTGTTTTCGCCGATACCTGCACATTCTCCACCGCCGCCGTGCTGGTTAAGGTCGCAGTCACCTGCCCCTGCGCGTTACTCACCGAGTTGTTCTGTTTCGTCAGTTTTAGCCCGTCAACCGTTGGATTTGTCTGCCAGTCAATGTTGACCGGTTGACCCGTCACCAGATTGCCGTGCCCGTCCTTTACTGTCGCCGTGAAGATATAACTGTCACTGCCGTTGTTGTAGTGCGCCTTGTCTTTATCCACTTCCACCGTCACGCTGGCGACATAATAGCTGGTGCTGAACTCCGTAAAACTGACTTTGCCGTTCGCGTTCACCGCCGTCTGCTGGCTGGCTGTTTTCGCCGATACCTGCACATTCTCCACCGCCGCCGTGCTGGTTAAGGTCGCAGTCACCTGCCCCTGCGCGTTACTCACCGAGTTGTTCTGTTTCGTCAGTTTTAGTCCGTCAACCTTTGAGTCTGTCTGCCAGTCAATGTCGATCGGTTTATCCGCCACCGGCTTGCCATGCCCATCTACCACCGTCGCCGTGAAGGTATAACTGTCAGCACCGTTGTTGTAGCGCTTCTTGTCTTTATCCACACCCACCGTCACGCCGGTGACTCGATAGCTGCTGCTGGACTCCGTAAAACTGACTTTTTTATCCGTAGTAACACGTTCGCCATTAATCCTGACGCTAACTTGTATATCGGATAATGGCGTTGTACTGGTTAATGTTGCAGTCTGTTGTCCATTTTTATCTGTTGCTTCTGAATCAGGCTTTAATTTCAATCCAGGATCTTTTTTATCCGTATCCCAAATCAATTTGGCATTTTCTATCGGCGTTTTTTTGTCAGCGCCAAGCAGGGTAGCTGTATAGACATATTTCGCATTTCCATCAGCAATTAAAGGATCGGTTGTATTAACACTCAAAGAGATATTACGTTGTAATACATGAGCTTGTATTTGCACCCTCAGCTGATCATCTTTACTTGTACCTGTTATAGTATAGTCATTTTTTCCATCAGGCTGATATTCCGGTAACTGAATGGTATAACCATGAGTACTTTCTATATTTATCATCCCGCCATTCTTCTGGAATAATTCAGGTATATCCCAAGTCACATTTTTGAATGGAGTATCAGATTGAATTTGTATTGGTTTAACTTCACCACCGTAACTACTAATTTCTATTACAGGGACCAGTAACCTAAAATGTTGCTGTTTTTTCAGATAATTCAAAATAATATTATTATTTCTTTCAACTAAGTCGTAACGACTGCCGGCCAAGCTTCGTAGTGAAGAGACATTTTCTGGTGAAAGTTGTTCTGACAACGGAACACCAAATCGGTAATTCACATTGAATGAAAATATACCATCACTTTTTCCCTCTTTTCCTAATTTATAGTCAATCCCCGCTGTGATCAGTGGAATCGGGGTATAATTTACCCCAATAGTTGCCGCATAGGGATCTTTTTGTCTCTTGTTCTTTCCGAATAATGCAACATTATCACCAAAATATTGTTCATATTTTATTTTGGCACCGAGTGACGGCATTGAAGGTAAATACATGTCGGCAATAAGGTCATAACCATTGGCAGGGCGCTCATAATAATTGACTAAATCACGGGAGTTATGCCAATCACTCAGGCGAAAATAGGCGTTAGCAGACATCTTTAGGTAGTTAGTCCATAGTTCACCACCCAAGCTGAATCGGCTATTATTACCAGTTAAATCATTATCGTAAAAAGTGTTCGCCCCATACATCCAGTTATTTATGAATAAACGGGTGCCAATGCCTAAATTCACAGTGTCACGGCTATCTTTATGACGATAGCCATATTGACTATAAACAAGCCAATGCTCTTTATCATCATAAAAAGGAACGAGTAAGTCTACAGAACTTTCATCCAGTCGCCCACGATGATCAACATTTAAATTAATTTTAGCTGTACCAAACTGTGATAACCACTTCTGGGTATTACTTGTTATCTGACTGTTTAATTTATTAACAATATAATCCTGTGCCAATTTTTTCGGATCTGAATTTAATAATCCAAGGATTTTAGTGCCATGAGATAAAATTAAAGGAGGGAGGGGGTGATTACCGTCTTTATGACTATCTTCGTCTAACCACAGTATTTTTGGTTTTTCACCGCTATCGTTTTTTCCTACTACGCTTCTCTTTGATAAAAAATTACCACATCTCCTCGGCTCTGATCGCTTTTTCTCTTTATAAGTAACGTTTTCGTGTAACTTATTGCTAGCCTGCTCGGTTATCTGTTTTTTGCTATCAATATTATGCTCTATAACTGCCTCTGGGTATTCCTGGCAATTTTCAATACCAATCAAAGACTTTACTGGTTCAGATAAAGCAGGATAACTTTTTAGTAGCATAAGCGCTGCAAATAAAAAACAGACGATTAGCACACCTTTATTTATCTTACAATTTATTACATTACGAGAATTACGATTGATGCTCATCAGAAATTACCTAAAGTTATTGCTGTTATACCCGTCATCTTTCAAGTTGCCTCTTTGTTGGCTGCACTCGCTCACCCCGGTCACATCGTTATCTATGCTCCCGGGGATTCGTTCCCTTGCCGTCGCGAAGCATCTTGAAATCCATTGGGTATATATTCAGTTATAGCTAATGAGTACAATAAATTACTTTTTATGACTTTGTATAATGAAAATAAATTATCAGTCGATAACAATAAGTAATCACTTAGCAAAATAAAAATCGTCGTAAATCATTTACTAACACGGCATTAAATATTTATACAACTTTCATTAAAAACATAAGCAGAAAACCCGCTCCAACGGGTTTTCTGTCTATTTATCATTATTGAGTTTACACTCAGTGATTATGGTTATTATGATTTTTCCGGCAGTTGAACTCGAACATTAATCACTCGTCCATCGGGGATATCACAGAGTTCACCATCATTATAATAAATGACTTCTCCATCACTATTAACGCTCTTAACACGTTTATTTTGAGCAAATATCGGCGCATCTTTATTTTGACGATGATAACATTCGATGGTTATATTGCCATTAGATGGATCTACTGATTCACAAACCCAAATCAAATTTAATCCGTTGCTATCTGCCGGGACAATTGTACCACCGTGAATTCCCCATGCTCCATCTTTAGCAAAACCGTTGCAGCCGCTGATGCGGTATTTCCCTGTCTCTATCCGCTCGACAATCATGCCTTCCGCTTCGCGAGTTAATTCATAAGTGCCGTCTGGATGAATACTCACTACAGGGCTGGATATTTTAAGATTGCCGTTAGTATCAGCAATACAGTTATCATTAAAAACAGCAATAGGATTACCGTTATATTTCAATTTTTCGCCAACTGTCAGCCTGCCATAATTTTTTTCGTTGCAAATATCAAAATCCGATGAGCCGTCACCTGGAACTCCAATGTAGGCAGTTCTTTTTCCTCCCTCAACAAACTGAAAATATGCGTGTCTACCCGTGTCATATATTATATTAAAAATACCCCCGGCCCCCTTTAAATTTGCCGACCCGGCATCAATCTGCCCCGCAGGAGAAACAGAGAAAACCCGATTATTATTAATATATGCCGCCAACTCTCGACCAATGGTTAATTTGCTAGATTTTTTTTCGTTACAAATATCAAAATCCGGTGAGCCGTCACTCGGGAATCCAACATAGGCCGTCCTTTTTGCTTCCTCAATAAACTGAAAATATGCATGTTTACCCGTATCATGGGTTATGTTAAAAACCCCCGCATTTCCCCTTATATTCGCTGACGCGGCTTCCATCAGACCCGCAGGAGAAACAGAGAAAACCCGTTTGTCATTAATATCTATCGCATATCCGTAGGTATTAGCACTACCACCACGCACAATACCGGCTTTAGCATAATTGTCATACCAATTGTAAAGCGTATACGAGACTATTGTACCCGTCGATCTTAAACCAGATTCAGAAACTAACATCGTCGCATTACGTTCGGTGGGCAGTGTTTCAACCTGTTTAAACCTAGCGTTCCCATTTATATTCGCTGACGCGGCTTCAATCAAACCCTCAGGAGAAACAGAAAAAACCCGTTTGTCATTAATATCTATCGCATATCCGTAGGTATTAACATTACCACCACGCACAATACCTGTTTTAATATAATTGTCATACCAGTTGTAATGCGTAAACCCGACTAGCCCATTTTGCGGTCTGGCTCCCTGCAAAGAAACTAACATCGTCGCATTACGTTCGGTGGGCAGTGTTTCAACCTGTTTAAACCTAAAATACTGTGGATAATTCCCGCCATTGGCCGATACCGCATTTTTCGCCAATTCCACTGTTTCCGATAAGCCGAGGTTTTTCACAAACCCGCTCTTATCAGGAATATCTGCGCCATTTTGATTTTTTGCCAATCGGTTATTCGCATTATCATTTACATCAGAAACCAGTTTCTGCGTTACCGCGAGGGTATTACTATTACCTATTGTATCTGTGAGCTGGATAACACCTTTTTGTGTTAATGAAGCACTTGGTACTGCTATTCCGATTTTTTGTTCTAATGCTCTATTTAATTGGACAATAAGTTTGGCTATATCCCCATCATCCAGAACATCATTACCGGAATATGTTGCGATAAAACTAGCCACAACAGATGTTATGGTTGACGACTGACGTAACGCCTTGTTTAGTAAATGAATCGTAATATGATCTGGTGGAAATCCCGTTTTTAAACTCTGGCTTTCTTCATATCCTTCTTGACTCACCACATTAGCATTATTACTAATAGAAAAAGCTTTAAAATCATTTTTTTGATTCATATATACTCCTAAAATTAAAAAAACATCATTTCATAATCAACATGTTAAATTCCTGTAAAAATAATTCCCCGCAATTTATTTTAATTATAGTTTAGCTTAGAAAAATAATAATTGAGCCAATATTACAACTTAAATTACCAACTATTTTTTATAATTGATAGCAATGAAAAACCAAATGTCATTAAGCCAGATCTATATCAAAAATATTTCCATCCATTTCCTCACTTGCTATTACAATTGCAAAACTTATTAAATTATTTTTTACAATTTTACATAATGAAAGTCACTTATACCCTATGGATTTCAAGATGCATCGCGACGGCAAGGGAGTGAATCCCTGGGAGCATAGATAACTATGTGACCGGGGTGAGCGAGTGCAGCCAACAAAGAGGCAACTTGAAGGATAACGGGTATAACGATCGGGAATCACTGACAAGGAAGACTCAATCAAACTGAACTTTGTACTCGTCGTACCCGGCAGGTAAACTATCCTCCTTTTTGTTTTACTGCCAAAAGTGAAGAAAAATAGTGAGTAACATAAAATTAATCGTCGGTCTGGCTAATCCCGGTGCTGAATATGCTCAAACCAGACACAATGCCGGAGCCTGGTATGTTGATCTACTCGCTCGGAGCCACAATCAATCACTGAAAGAAGAGAGTAAATTTTTCGGTTATACCGCCCGGATTAATATCTGCGGTCACGATGTTCGTCTGTTAGTCCCGACGACGTTTATGAATCTCAGTGGTAAATCTGTCGTAGCCCTCGCCTCCTTCTACCGTATTCAACCGGATGAAATTCTGGTGGCTCATGATGAACTCGATTTACCGCCCGGGGTGGCAAAAATGAAGCTGGGTGGTAGTCATGGCGGTCATAATGGCTTGAAAGATATTCAGAACAAATTTGGCAATAACCCTAACTTTTATCGCTTACGTATTGGTATCGGCCATCCCGGCGATAAAAATAAAGTGGTTGGCTTTGTGCTAGGCAAACCACCAGCCAGTGAACAACAGTTGATTGATGATGCCATTGATGAAGCACGGCGTTGTACTGATATCCTGATGAAACAAGATATGGATAAAGCGATCAACCGTTTACATAGCTTTAAAGCCAGCGTTTGATGACATGGAATCTGGAATCGATAAATCTTGTCTGTAAGATCGTGATAACCCGTCATTCCGTGTATAATGGCGCCAATTTTTTTGACTCATCGAAAAGGCTGATACAGCCTTTTGATTTATAAGTAAATTAAGGTGAAAATCATGGGATTCAAATGCGGTATCGTTGGCCTGCCTAACGTCGGAAAATCAACCTTATTCAATGCGCTGACTAAAGCCGGTATCGAAGCAGCAAACTTCCCGTTCTGCACCATTGAACCTAATACCGGTGTCGTCCCTATGCCAGATCCACGGCTTGAACAACTGGCTGAAATTGTGAAACCTCAGCGAATCTTACCAACCACAATGGAATTCGTCGATATTGCGGGTCTGGTGAAAGGTGCATCAAAAGGTGAAGGCTTGGGCAACCAGTTTTTAACTAACATTCGTGAAACAGAAGCTATCGGCCATGTTGTGCGCTGCTTTGTCAATGACAATATCATTCACGTTTCCGGTCAAGTTGATCCTGCTGCTGATATTGAGATCATCAATACCGAACTGGCCCTTTCCGATCTGGACACCTGCGAACGGGCCATTCATCGTGTGCAGAAAAAAGCCAAAGGTGGCGATAAAGAGGCCAAAGCAGAATTGGCAGCTCTGGAAAAATGTCTGCCTCATCTGGAACAAGCGGGTATGTTGCGGGCGTTGGATCTCAGTACCGAAGAGAAAGCGGCTATCCGCTATTTGAGTTTCCTGACGCTGAAACCCACCATGTATATCGCTAACGTCAACGAAGAGGGTTTCGAAAACAACCCTCATCTGGATGCGGTTCGTGCGATCGCAGAAAAAGAGGGTTCAGTGGTCGTACCGGTTTGTGCGGCGGTAGAAGCGGATATCGCGGAGCTGGAAGATGATGAACGCGAAGAATTTATGGCTGAACTTGGGCTGGAAGAACCCGGTTTAAATCGCGTTATCCGCGCTGGCTATCAGTTACTGAATCTGCAAACTTACTTCACCGCCGGCGTGAAAGAGGTTCGGGCATGGACCATCCCAGTTGGCGCAACCGCACCACAAGCAGCCGGTAAGATCCATACTGATTTTGAAAAAGGTTTTATCCGCGCACAAACCATCTCTTTTGAAGATTTCATCACTTACAAAGGCGAGCAAGGGGCCAAAGAGGCCGGCAAGATGCGTTCAGAAGGTAAAGACTATATCGTTAAAGATGGCGATGTAATGAATTTCTTGTTTAATGTCTAATTTATTTTTCATCTCTGACAACATCACAAGATCTCTCTGAGACTGATTAAAATTCTTAAAATCCACGCAGTTGCGTGGATTTTTGTTTTCATGATGTCTCAAAAAATATCGTAACAGCTCGGGCTAAATGCGTCTGTTACGGGCAACGAATTACAGGTTCAACTGAGCCTGTATTTTTTCTATCTCCTTTATCCACTGCTGCTGAAGATGTGGCTTTTGGTGAGCAATCTTACGTTTCCTATCGATTTCCAGTTTTTCTTCAAGATAAAACAGGCGCTCCAGTAATTGCTCTTCCAGCAATAAGGATGGTTGTAACCTGTCATCAGCAATGTGGGAAGCATAGCGGCCGTACTCTTTGTGTTTACTTTGCTGCTGACTCATCTGTTCAATTTGCTGATAAATAGCCTCAATATCGTGATACTCTTCCAACTGGTTGTTATTGATAAACCAAAAACGCTGACAGCTATTTTCGATCAACCAGCGATCATGGCTAACAACAAGTAATGCACCACTAAATGTCGCAATTTGCTCACACAATGCTTCTTTACCTTCAATATCCAGATGGTTGGTCGGCTCATCCAGCATGATCAATTCATACTTCGCCAAACTCAGTCCCACAAACAGCAACCTTGAACGTTCACCACCACTGAGAGTAGCCACTTTCTGCTGATGGCACGAGTAAGCAAAACCGGCACCAATCAGCGCCATCTTGCGCTGTTCGTCTGTCAGTAGTGCAAATGGCCGTAATGCATCTATCAGGCTGTCGTTATCATGCAATTGGTGTAATTGCTGATCGTAATAACCTGCTGTAATGGCCGGATGGAACTTTATATCAGGACTGTGGCGCATCGCTGAGAGATAACGTTGCCACAACAGTCGCAATAAGGTTGATTTACCACAACCATTGGCACCAATGATAGCAATGCGATCACCACTCTTTACCTGATGAAAGCCGGTGGTAAACAGTGGTATTGAGCCACCCTGTACTGTTATGGTGGCATAGTCAAGTTCAAGAACGCGATCAGCCTGAATAGGCTGGCCGGTTAATGTCAACTGCCACTGGTAACCTTCAGTCAATACTGTCTGCGCATCTTTCAAACGTTCAATGTGTTTTTCCATCTGTTTCGCTTTGCGTGCCAGATCTTCGTTATCATAAATGCGTCCCCAGTTTGCAAGGCGTTTGGCACTGGACGTAACACGATCAATCTCGTTCTGTTCAAACTGATGGCGATGTTCATCACTCATATCTTTTTCTGCGAGAGCTTGACGGGCCTCAGAACAGGGTAAACGATAAAAATAGAGGGTCTTGTCGCGCAATATCCATGTGCAATTAGTGACCTTATCGAGCAGAGTCTGATCGTGGGAAACCAGAATAAAACTCCCTTTCCAGGACTGAAGAAAATTGCCCAACCACCATAGAGTAGGTAAATCCAGATGATTACTTGGCTCATCCAGTAATAGCAGATCAGGCTCCTGTATTAATGCCCTGCCTAATAGCAGACGTGTGTGTTGCCCACCGCTGAGCTGACTGGCAGGTTGTGCCCACAAGGTTTCAGCAAAACCGAGCTGTGTCAGAAGAATTTCCGCACGCCAGCGTTCTGTCACACGTTCATCAACAGGTAATTTTTGTAAAACCGCATCAATTAATGGCTGATTTTCCACGTCTTCCGGTAAATGCTGCTCAATATAGGCAGTCACACAATGGCTGGCATAGTGAATAGTGCCAACGCTAGGAAGTAGTTGCGCTGTCAATAATTTTAATAGCGTACTTTTTCCACTGCCGTTATGACCAATCAGACCAATACGGTCACCAGCCTGAATAGTGAAAAAGACATTATTCAGCAACATGGCGGTAGATACTTCGTAACAGATTGATTTTACAGATAATAATGTGCTCATAGCTTACTCATTTTTCAGGTACAGAGATACCCGGGTTAAGTCAGGGGGCGACAACCCAGTAAGCTGAGGAAGAGATTTTTTTAGATAACTTCGCTCAGACAGGTTATCGCAGTGTAATACTGTGAAAGCCTGAGCTCTGGCGATTACCAAAGAAGTGTGAATATTCGATCACATCACACAACATCATAATTAGCCTCCTTATTTTTCCAAATTGAACGATACTGTCATCGTAACAAAGCTGTCTATTTACAGGCAAACAATAATTAAATAAAAATAACCAGGTATCAATAAATTTAATGGCTAACAGGCGGTTATGCGTTTTTTTTAGATATTTTGGTAAAAGCTGCTTCACGATTAAAATCATGATTCAAATAAGGACATATGAGAGTTACCTCTTTAAAGCCCTTGAAATCCACGCAGTTGCGTGGATTTTTTTATTTTATTCTTATGGTTTTTCTGGCAGTTGTACTCGAACGTTAATTACTCGCCCATCAGGAATGTCGCATAACTCACCATCATTGTAATAAACAACTTCCCCATCATCATTAATACTCTTAACACGCTTATTTTGCGCAAAGATAGCAATAAATTTTAAACTCCCTAAAACCAGACATATATTAAAACCATTTCTGTCCAATATATGAAAGTAACTCTTTTCCATCCATTTCATTTCGAAAATATAAATAATAACATTTACTTTCCAAGAATAAATAAATCCCACCATACAACAAAATATTTTAACCAAGAAGTTAATATAATTGATCGTAATTTTAACTTGTAATTATTCATTCCAAATAAATATAAATCAAAATAAATCGACAAATAATTAATAATAAAGCGCATTATTATAAAATAAAAAATAAATATCCGAATAATATAATTCAGGATTATTCAATTAGAACAACCAAAACACAAATTTTGCGATAATGGACTTTACATACTATATTTTTACACCATTATTAAAAGATTAGATATATATTTTTACCTATTGATTAAGATATTCTCGGTTTTCAGGAACATTGCTTATCATATAAATAAAACCCTATATTGTTGATATAAAACAAATTATAGTTTCTGAATCTGGATCTCATTTTGAGTAAAGAATGAAAATCAATTACTTATCTAATATACCCTATGGATTTCAAGATGGATCGCGACGGCAAGGGAGTGAATCCCTAGGAGCATAGGTAACGATGTGACCGGGGTGAGCGAGTGCAGCCAACAAAGAGGCAACTTGAAAGATGACGGGGATGACGGGTATAAGTATAGATATTTACTATTGACAATATGTAAAGACGTGCATATCTTTATCTTTTACATTTAGTAAAGAGGTGTTTGTATGCCAATAGTTAGCCAGAAAAGGCAGGTAACGTTACCGCTTGAGCAATGTTCGATAGCTGGCATTCAGCCAGGTGATGAGTATGAGAGTTTCGTCAGCCGAAAAGGAGTCATCTCAATTGTCACAAAGCGCAAAGGGGCCGCGAAGGGGATATTAAAGGGTATCCTGGCCGATCACCAGGTGAGTGAAGAAGAATCACTTGAGAGTGCCATACACAAATGATTGCGGTAGATACAAATATTGTTCTCAGATATCTTCTGCAAGATGACGCGAACCAGTCTCAAAAGGCCAATGCACTTTTTGAAGGCAAACAAAAAATCTTGATCACCGATGTGGTCTTAGTCGAGACAATTTGGACATTGAGAGGCAAGCGTTACTTGCTACCTAAAGAGGCGCTGATAGAAGTGTTGCACAGGCTCATTGAAGAGCCTAATGTTGTCTTCGAAGATGGTCATGCGCTCTGGTGTGCGTTGGATGACTACATCAATGCCAAACCGATTAAATGCGGCAGCAAGACGAAGCAGGCCGACTTTGCGGATGCATTGATAGTGAATAAGTCTCAGCGGTATGGCATAAAAAACAAAAAATCGGTTTCGCCGCTTTATACATTTGATAAAGCCGCCTTGGAGATCGATGGTACAGAAGAGCCTTAGAGGAAAGGCATTATGCTGGAGTTAGCTAAAGCCCTTGAAATCCACGCAGTTGCGTGGATTTTTTTATTTTATTCTTGTGATTTTTCCAGCAATTGCACTCGAACATTAATGACGCGCCCATCAGGAATGTCGCATAACTCACCATCATTGTAATAAACAACTTCCCCATCATCATTAATACTCTTAACACGCTTATTTTGCGCAAATATCGGCGCATCTCTATTTTGACGATGATAACATTCAATGGTTATATCGCCACTGGCTGAATCTACCAATTCACAAACCCAAATAAGATTTAACCCGTTGCTATCTGCCGGAACAATAGTACCACCATGAATTCCCCATTCCCCATCTTTAGCAAAACCATTGCAGCCGCTGATACGATATTTCCCTGTCTCTATTCGCTTGACCGTCACCCCTTCCGCTTCGCAAGTTAACTGGTAAGTTCCGTCTGGATGAATATCTACCACTGGACTGGAAACTTTAAGGTTGCCATTAGTATCTGGTTTGGCGTTGCTTGTTGACCAGACTTTATACCACGGATTCCATTTATTGATGTTACCGTCACCATTGTGCGTTCTATAGTATAATTCGCTCTTCAGCAAGTATGAGGAGTGAATCATCAGCTCATAACCCTTAAAAGTCCCATACCCTCCTGAAAATCTCATTCCGGGACCATGTACACCTGGACCATTTAACCCTACTGGATAGCCAAAATATGTCGAATTCTGAGGAATGTTATCAAAATTATCGATTGTAGAAGCTGTATTATTCCCAACAATAACCGGTTTTGTACTAATCACTTCTAAAGCGAGATTTTCCACAAAGGCTTTTTTATCAGGAATGTCTGCGCCGTTTTGGCCTTTTGCCAATCGGTTATTAGCATTATCATTCACATCAGAAACTAGCTTCTGTGTTACCGCCAGGGTATTACTGTTGCCAGTTTTATCTGTAAGCTGAGTAACACCTTTTTGTGTTAATGAGGCATTTGGTACTTCGGTGGCAATTTTTTGTTCTAACGCGCCATTTAATTGGGCGGCAAGTTTAGCGATATCCCCATTATCCAAAACATCATCGCCGGAATATGTCGCAATAAAATTAGCCACAACAGATGATATTGTCGATGACTGACGCAATACCTTATTGAGCAAATGAACAGTAATATTGTCGTCTGGTGGAAACCCAATCTTTAAACTCCGGCTTTCTTCATATCCTTCTTGACTCACTATATTAGCATTATTACCAATAGAAAAGGCTTTAAAATCATTTTTAGAACTCATACACCCTCCAAAATCAAATAATATTATTTTAATTTAACCACCGTGAAAATCATTCCCCATAATTCACTTCAATCATAGTCTAGCTTAGAAAAACAATAATGGAATATTCTTACAACCTAAATTGCCAACTATTTTTATAATTGATAGCAATAAATTTTAAACTCCCTAAAACCAGACATATATTAAAACCATTTCTGTCCAATATATGAAAGTAACTCTTTCCATCCATTTCATCTCGAAAATATTTATAATAACATTTACTTTCCAAGAATAAATAAATCCCACCATATAACAAAGTATTTTAACCAAGAAGTTAATATAATTTATCGTAATTTTAACTTGTAATTATTCATTCCAAATAAATATAAACCAAAATAAATCGATAAATAATTAATAATAAAGCGCATTATTATAAAATAAAAAATAAATATCCGAATAATATAATGCAGGATTATTCAATTAGAACAACCAAAACACAAATTTTGCGATAATGGACTTTACATACTACATTTTTACACTATTATTAAAAGATTAGATATATATTTTTACCTATTGATTAAGATATTCTCGGTTTTCAGGAACATATGCTTATCATATAAATAAAACCCTATATTGTTGATATAAAACAAATTATAGTTTCTGAATCTGGATCTCATTTTGAGTAAAGAATGAAAATCAATTAATTATCTAATATACCCTATGGATTTCAAGGTGCATCGCGACGGCAAGGGAGTGAATCCCCGAGAGCATAGCAAACTATGTGACCGGGGTGAGCGAGTGCAGCCAACAAAGAGGCAACTTGAAAGATGACGGGTATAAATCCATAAAGGAAAATAGACATGAAAGATATACTCACAAATTCTGATCATAAAATTAAAACTGTCCAAGAGTGGAGAGAATACGTTAAACACAGAGGAGAAAAATATTCTAAAACGCAGCAACATTCAGATAACATTTTTACTCATTTCTTAGAAATTGAGAATCTTTCTGATATACAAAGTCCAGCCAGTGTAGCAGCGACAAATAAATACACACTATTCGCCAAGAAATCGGCCACATCAAATAAATACCCAGTCAGTGTCACTGAAGGGCTGCAAACTATCATTAACTTATGTCGAGTGGCCTCAGGTTATGACCCGCTGGAACCGGAAGGTAATGGCAATGCGCAGAAATTCACAGCATTCACAGAAGAAATAGAAAAGGTTCCCTTTCTCTCTTTACTATGGGCAGACACAAATACGATTACTCAACAAAGTCATGACACAGATGTCTTGATCGATTCTTTTGTTGAAGCCTTTCAAGGGTTATCTCCTCAGGATAAAATTACTATTAAGATTTATTTGAAAAAGTTGATTGATACCGCTTTATCATATGCCGATCAAAAGGAAAAAAAATCCAATCTGGTGCAATATGCTCTGACTAAAACCCCAAATGGGGTGTCACTCTTACTCTATTCTTCTATATTGATAATAAAGAAAGTAGATAACAAGGGTACTATTAAATTCACCTCTCATTATAATCTTTGCCAGGCAGAATATAATCTCAGCCAGAAAACGTGGGAAATAGTAAGATCAGTATTCGAGAAAGAAGATAAGATAACCATAGAGTATTTAATTGATTGTATGACAACCAAAATGAAAGCATAAACTGAAAACTCTCTGTCAGTAGATTAATTGATTTATATCAATAACATTATTACCAATATGTGCTGATATTATTCTCATCATAGTTATTCAATAAAACCATTAAATTAAAGGAGAATAGACAAATATAACATAAAGAATAGAACATACGATCAATATATATAAAAATGAATTATCTCAAAATGTGAATTTCAAATCGATAAATTTCACAAGCAGTATTTTACTATTAATATGAAAATATCACATAAAAAAACATTTATCCGTGAGGAATAAGTTAAATTACATACCCTTAATATTTGATAGTGAAAAACATCCACTTATGGATATACTTAGTTCATACAAAAATATATTTAACACTTATTAACAAAAATTTAAAATAAAAATTACCAAGCTAAAAAAACAGTAATATTAAGTACATGATTATCGATTTATCTCACTGTTAAAAATAGGGTTCAACATTGTTCCCTACTTTCAACAGTACCCTAACATTCAATACTTAACTTAATATACCCTATGGATTTCAAGATGGATCGCGGCGGCAAGGGAGCGAATCCCCGGGAGCATATACCCAATAGATTTCAAGTTGCAGTGCGGCGGCAAGAGAACGCATCCCCAGGAGCATAGATAACTATGTGACTGGGGTAAGTGAACGCAGCCAACAAAGCAGCAGCTTGAAAGATGAAGGGTATAGATAACTCTGTGACCGAGGTGAGTGAGTGCAGCCAACAAAGAAGCAACTTGAAAGATAACGGGTATAAATCTATTAAGGATAAAAATCATGGAAAATATCTTAAATAATCCTGATTATGCAGTTAAAAAAGCCCAAGAATGGATAGAACATATTGAAAAAGGAGGCACAAGGCTCCTTAAAGATTGGGAACGCTCAGGTAATATTATTATGGAGTATCCTGAGGCTGGCGATTATTCTGATGTACAGAGCCCAGCGAATGGCGCAGCTACAGGAAATTATACCCAGTTGGCAAAAGATTCTGCCTCACCCTCTAAAAACCCACTCAGCATTACCGAAGGCTTGCAAACTGTTATTAATATGTGCCGTGCGGTTTCAGGCTATAATCCTTTAGATCCTCAAGGCCAAGGTAATAAAAAGAATTTCTTCTCATTTACAGCAGAATTATCTGGCGTTCCATTCCTTTCTTTACTGTCAACAAGTACACAAAATGTTATTCAAAAAAGCCATGATGCCGATGTTTTGATCAACTCTTTCCTGGAAAACTTCCTAGGATTATCGAGTCAGGAGAGAGAGCAGATGAAAACCCCACTGAGACAATTGGCTATCGCTGCATTATCTTATGCTGGTAGAAGGCAAACTCAATCCAATTTCGTACAAAGTGTTCTTGCTACATCACCAAGAGGTGGCGTGTCATTCTTCTTGTATTGGTCTGAGTTTTCAATCATCGCTTACGAAGATGATAAAGGTCTTATCGAATTCAAATCTCATTACTTCCTGCCACAAGCAGAATATAACCTAAGGTACGAATCATGGGTAAATGTAAGGCCCGCATTCGAGAAAGCACAGAAGGTATCATTAGAAGATTGGATTGACAGTATGACCACTCGGAGAAAGCAAGGAAGTAACGTAAGAGCGCTTTGTATAGAATAATGTATACCTTATAGATTTCAAGATGCATCGCGACGGCAAGGGAGCGAATCCCCGGGAGCATAGGTAACTATGTGACCGGGGTGAGTGAGTGCAGCCAACAAAGAGGCAACTTTCTCCTTGATAGGGATTAATATCAGCCTGGGATCAGGCTATTTCAACCAATAATGTATGACAAATATTGCCCAAAGTCTGCATCGCACGTTCCATTTGCTGATTCCAATCAAAAGAGGCATTCAGACGAAAGGCATGGTTAAACTGTTCGCTGGTGCAAAACATACTGCCCGGTGCAATACTGATCCCTTCTGCCAATGCCAGTTGATAAAGCCGCTGTGCACTGAACAGAGGCTCAAATTCCAACCAGAGAAAATAGCCACCTTTAGGGCGATTCACTTTGACTGAAGCAGGCATATAGTCACCAATTGCTCGTAACATCAGTTGCTGACGTTGCTCCAATATGCGACGAAGGCGACGTAAGTGGTTGTCATATCCCCCCTCCGCAAGATAATCAGCAATTGCCAATTGCGTCGGCATGCTGGCAGAAACGGTACTCATCATTTGTAACTGTTGGATTTTCTTGGCATGTTTTCCTGCTGCCACCCAACCCACACGGAATCCCGGGGCCAGACATTTAGAAAACGAGGAGCAGTGCATAAAGTTGTTTTCACTGTCTAACCCTTTCGCCGGTACAGGCCGTTGCTGATCGAAGTAGAGTTCACCATAAACATCATCTTCAATCAGCACCACCTGATTACTGTTCAGGATATTCACCAGCCGTAATTTACTTTCAGCGGACATCGTTCCCCCTAGCGGGTTCTGAAAGTGAGTCATTAACCAACAAGCTTTTATTGGGTATTTCTGGATCACCTCCTCCAACGCATCCAAATCAATACCGTTTTGTGGATCAGTTTTGATGGCTACCGCTTTCAGACGTAAACGTTCAATGGCCTGTAAAGCACCGTAAAAAGCCGGTGATTCAATCACCACCCAATCCCCCGGTTCTGTCACCGACTGTAAACTGAAACTCAGTGATTCCATCGCACCCGCAGTGATGACAATTTCATCAGGAGGGACATGAATACCATGCATTGCATAACGGCGCGATATGTTACGGCGTAACTTATCATTACCCGGCGGTAAATTGGCTAAAGCGCTATGTGGTGCTATTCGTCTGGCAGCAGCCGCTAACGCTTTGGAAAGTTTAGGTTGAATCAATAAGGATGGATCTGGAAATGCTAAACCAAACGGAATAATCGCAGGATCTTTGCACGCCTGTAATACATCAAAAATAGAAGCGCTTATTTCCACGCTTTCACTTAAATGTAATCGCTTTCCCCCTTTTGCTGCGGCAAAGGGCTGCAAACGTTTAGCGACGTAATAACCCGATTGAGGCCGGGAAATGATCCATCCCTGACTTTCTAGTAATTGATACGATTGAACAACGGTCATCAAACTCAAACCTGATAACGTCACTGATTCCCTCAATGAAGGTAATCTATCTCCCACCAGCCAGGTACCATCTTCAATATGTTGAAGAATTTGCCTGGCAAATTGTTCATAACGCTTCATCAATTCAGACCTCTCCGCAAACTGTTATAGTCAATATACAGAAAACTGTCACTATTATAGTCATTTTTTTCATGCTTTACTTGTCCGCATACATTTCCTGCCTTTATTCAAACTAAAAATAAGAGGTTACTATGTTTGGTTTAAGTGCCTTGGAACTGGCCAGAATTCAATTCGCGTTTACCGTCTCGTTTCACATTATTTTTCCGGCAATTACCATCGGGCTGGCAAGTTTTTTAGCGGTACTGGAAGGGTTATGGCTGAAAACGCGTAATAGTGATTACAAAGTGCTATATCATTTCTGGTCGAAAATTTTTGCTGTTAACTTCGGGATGGGCGTGGTTTCCGGTCTGGTTATGGCTTATCAGTTCGGTACCAATTGGAGTTTTTTCTCCAATTTTGCCGGTTCAATCACCGGCCCATTGCTGACTTACGAAGTACTGACCGCGTTCTTTCTTGAAGCGGGCTTTCTCGGCGTTATGTTATTTGGCTGGCATCGTGTGGGTGAAAAATTACATTTCTTCGCCACCTTTATGGTTGCACTAGGTACTCTAATATCCACTTTTTGGATACTGGCTTCCAATAGCTGGATGCAAACCCCGCAAGGTCACGAAATTGTCAATAATCAGGTCGTCCCCGTCGACTGGCTGGCAGTGATATTTAATCCCTCCTTTCCCTATCGCCTGGCTCATATGTCTACTGCGGCCTTCCTCGCCTCAGCATTCTTTATTGCAGCTTCCGCGGCATGGCATTTATTAAAAGGCAATGACTCGACAGCAATGAAAAAAATGCTATCCATGTCGATGTGGATGATCTTGATTATTGCGCCTTTGCAGGCATTGATTGGTGATGCTCACGGTCTCAACACCCTCAAGCATCAACCCGCTAAAGTCGCGGCAATGGAAGGCCACTGGGAAAATCTTCCCGGTGAAGCCACGCCGCTGATCCTGTTTGGTATCCCGGATATGGCGCGGGAAGAGACGCGTTATGCCGTTGAAATTCCTTATCTCGCCAGTCTAATCTTAACTCACAGTATAGATAAGCAGGTTCCGGCGCTGAAGGAGTTTCCACCGGAAGACAGACCAAACGCGCTTATGGTTTTCTGGTCATTTAGAGTGATGGTCGGCCTCGGTATGTTGATGATAGTTGCCGGCTTTTGGGGACTTTGGCTACGCTATAAGAGACGACTTTATCAGTCAAAAGCTTTCCTGCGTTTTATCTTCTTAATGGCACCTTCCGGCCTGATCGCCATTCTTGCCGGTTGGTTTACTACCGAAATAGGCCGTCAACCGTGGGTAGTTTATGGTCTGCTACGTACCAAAGATGCGGTATCCGCACACGGTGAAATACATATGAACATCAGTTTGTTGCTTTTCATCGCGGTCTACAGCTCGGTATTCGGTGTGGGTTACGCCTACATGATGAAACTTATCCGCAAAGGTCCCAAAAAGGAGTTAAACAATGGGTATTGATCTGCCGTTAATCTGGTTCATCATCATTGTGTTCAGCATCATGATGTACATTGTCATGGATGGTTTTGACCTTGGGATTGGGCTGCTCTATCCCACGGTTAAAAGCGATAAGGACCGTGATTTAATGATGAACAGCGTTGCGCCGGTGTGGGATGGTAACGAAACCTGGTTGGTGCTTGGCGGCGCAGGTTTATTCGGTGCTTTTCCTTTGGCTTATGCCGTTATCCTTGATGCATTAACGATCCCCGTGACATTAATGTTATTTGGCCTGATCTTCCGTGGTGTCGCCTTTGAATTTCGTTTCAAATGCGCGCCTGAGCATCGTTATATCTGGGACAACGCTTTTATCAGCGGCTCTGTGATGGCGACGTTTGTTCAGGGCGTGGTGGTGGGTGCCTTTATTCAAGGGTTCCCGGTGGAAAACCGAGCTTACACTGGCGGCTATTTTGATTGGTTCTCACCCTTCCCCCTATTTTGTGGTTTTGGCCTGATAATTGCTTACGCATTGTTAGGCTGTGGCTGGCTAATTATGAAAACCGAAGGTCACCTACAACAAGAGATGTACCGTGTCGCCCGCCCGCTCACTTTTCTGATGCTGACAGTTATCGCCATTATCAGTTTATGGACACCATTCATTCATCCGGCAATCACTGAACGTTGGTTCAGCTTACCTAACCTGTTGTTCTTCCTTCCTGTGCCACTGTTGGTGGTCTGGTCTGGCTGGAAACTACTGCACTCCATCAAACGTAAAGCTCATTACACACCGTTTCTGGTAGCACTATTGTTAGTTTTCCTTGGCTACAGTGGGTTGGGCATCAGTATCTGGCCTAACTTGATCCCACCGACCATCAGCTATGAAGCCGCGGCAGCGCCGCAACAAAGTTTAGGTTTTATGCTGGTCGGTGCCCTACTTATCATCCCAGTGATTCTGGTTTACACCTATTGGAGCTACTACGTTTTTCGGGGGAAAGTTAACCATGAACAAGGCTACCACTAATCAAAACACCCCACGCCCTTCTGTATGGAAACGGATAGGCTGGATGGCAATGATCTGGTTATGCAGTGTGATGGCTCTTTTTGCTGTTTCCACACTATTTCGCCTTCTGATGACAGCAGCAGGTATGAAATTGAAGTAATTATTAACACTATTTAACAAATTGAGCTAAAGTTTTCATCAGTATTGCAGAACGGAATCTTAACCTGATGAAAACAAGTTCAAATAACACCATCTTCAAAAACCAAAAACTGTTTGTAATCAACTCTATTATAAATTTGTTTTTACTTTTTATACTGTTGTTGATTGATAAACCGTCGATTCCAGATTTAATTTTACCGTTATTGATAATGTTAAGTATTACAAATGTCTACTTCCTGATAAAAGTGGTACATAACTCTGCTCCTGTCAAAGAATGGCAACATGCAAGATACAAAGCAGAAATTAACGCACTGAAACAAAAAAATGGCTATTTGGATTTTCTCTGTCAAAGCCATTTCAAACTACAAAATTGTAAACTGCTACCTGAAAAGCTTCAGGAGATTTTTTCTCACCTCAATCGTCTGATCCCTTTCTGTGAAGCCAAAATCATCTTTTATCCATCACAACAAGAATATTTCTTTCGCAATCCCCATCAATGCCCCTATTTTGATATGCCGCTGATTATGAGATGGAATCTAGATGATAATATTGATAGCTATGGGACACTCTGGATAAAAACACACAGGAATAGTGATCTCACTCCCGATGAAAAAAGTCTGGTTCAGGATGTGGTGACGTTAATGACAAATAAACTATTACGGGAAAATCAGATCCAATGCCAACACCAGAGTATGTTGGCCGCAGAGAGAACCGCTATTTCTCGTGAACTCCACGATTCCATTGCCCAATCCCTCTCTTTCCTTAAGATTCAAGTTAATTGTCTATATATCGGCAGTGATAATTTACCCAAGCAAAGTTTAACCTCGTTGAATATGATTAAAGATGAGTTAAATATTGCCTATCGCCAGCTCAGAGAATTACTGGCAACGTTCAGGAACGAACAACCTCAATGTAATCTACAAGAATCTTTACAGACCTTGATTAGTGAATTTAACCATCGTCTAGGCTTCAACATTGAATTCAATTACCGCCTGACACATCAGCACATTCCTGACAGTTACAGCAAACATTTGATACAAATCATTAGGGAATGTTTGAACAACTGTTATAAGCATGCCAATGCCAATTGGATCAGTATCCGTATTTATCCTATCGATGACAAAATCATTACAGTTGTCAGTGATAATGGTCAGGGTATCAATCTGGACTCCGCTAATAAAAACAAATTTGGGCTGGCTATTATGCAAGACAGAGTTTCTATCCTAGGTGGACAATTACAGATAAAAAACCGTAAACATGGTGGTACAGAGGTAGAAATTCAATTTTCAGTGGATTGAAAAAGGCAGATCAATCCCATTATCGACGGCAGCGCAATTTATTTAATGATAATAATTATCATTTTCGTTAATTGCTGTTACACTAACTTTGGCTTTATCAGATAATAACCTTCGGTAAATTTTCCAGAGGAATTTTACGTGACCAATAAAACAATTGAAGAAAAAAACATTTACCGGCCTGCCCCCCCTAGACTTGTTCAGGTGAAAAACATTTTCGACGTGACACCTAATATGCGCAGCATTACTTTCACCGGTGAATGTCTGGATAGTTATCCCACGGAATGTGAAGGCGGACACCTAAAGATATTCTTACCGCTTCCGGGGCAGACCAAACCCGTGTTACCGACTCTATCTCCAGAAGGCCCGATATGGCCGCCGAGTGAACTGCGTCCAATAACGCGCACTTACTCGGTTCGAGCCATCCGCACCGAACAAAAAGAGATCGATATTGAATTTGCACTACATCACAATGGCGGCCCGGCGGTAGAATTTGCTTATAGAGCCCAAATCGGTGACTGGATGGGTATTACTAACCCCGGTGGACCTGATCCATTACTGCCAAAAGTCAGCCACTATTATATGGCCGGCGACCCAAGTTCTTTGCCTGCTATTGCTGCGCTATTGGCAACAGTAAAACCAGATGCAACCGGGCAAGTCATTATTCGTATCGAAAGTGAGCAAGATATTCAGGAATTAAAAAAACCGGCAGGAATAACAGTTCACTGGATCACTGGTGACGTTGAAATAACTGACACAATCGTATCTGAATTCAAATCCTGGTCATTACCAACAGAAAATGTCACTTTCTGGCTGGCCGGTGAGGATAAGCTGGTAAAAGAACTTCGTCGCTATATTCGCCGGGAAAAAGGCTATGAACGCCACCAGCTATATGCCATTCCTTATTGGAGGCATGGCTTTGATGAAGAAGGTTATCATGCCCTGCGTCATGAAGTGGTGGATAGCGACGATTAATGGCCTTACATGCCTTGCATATTTATACTCGCTTGATCCCCTCTCCTACTAAAATCAGAGGATGAGGGAATCAGCGATACTGATATTATCAGCAACATCACTTTAAACGAGGTTTTTAAAACCGAAGAAATACGATTGACGATAACTCAATCCCTATTGAGTTTGTCACACTTTCTTATATACCCGTCATCTTTCAAGTTGCCTCTTTGTTGGCTGCACTCGCTCACCCCGGTCACATAGTTTGCTATGCTCCCGGGGATTTACTCCCTTGCCGCCGCGATGCATCTTGAAATCCATAGGGTATAAACCTATTTTTTCACAGATTTAAAAAATGAAAATTTCCTCTTGCTATTTGGTGATGATTTAATAATCATAACCGAATTCCATCATATGGACAGTATGAAGGAAATTCCAACTCCTGTTCCCTTATTCAAAGGGATTAATTAATGGGAATACATTTGCTGTATTCCTGTCATTCAATTCACTATTCCTCACTTGGCGCACGACTGGCAGAACTGATTGCACCGGGTAAATACCATTTTTTCCAAGATCAAGAACAGTTATTTGAAAAAACGCTGAATGAAAGGCCCGATATTGTTGCAGATATTCGGCAGCGCGATGCACTATTTTTACAGATGGACCATCACTTAAAGCAAACATTGATTTGCACTCAACAGGATCAACAAGGACCGTTAGCCTTAACACGCTATATAGATAATGCTGTAGGAATTGAGGAAAACTTACCATGATAAATATCAAGCAATACTTATCTGTTTTATCCGTGATTTTAATATCAGGCTATGCTGACCCTAATGATCCGCTTTCTCCTCCTAAAGAGAATCAATGGATCACCGTGGAAGGGGTAGCACCGAAATTACCTTTTAATGGCGGAGGTCGGTGTAAATGGAAAATTATCTTTAAGCCTAAACTAGATGAAACCAAAATACCCAAGATCACGGTGACTAAAAAAAGGAATGGGTTGAATATCCTGACGGGCGAATTGACCTTCACCGCCAAACGATAGACTACTGGAAAATAAAGTAGTTCTATCAGAGTTTCCAATAAAAATCATTGGCCGTCAGTCAGCAGGAAGAAAAAGGGAAATTGGCTGAAGATCAGAGAGTTAAAATATACCGAAATCAGAGAATATGCTAAAAGATCACGCCGTGAGGCGCTCTTGCAAAAGCCCTCACGGCATATTTCCATCGGTTATTTACAATAAGCCAGCAACGTTTTCTGGCACAATTGAGAACGAACACAATCCTCTTGATTAAAATGGATAACACTGACGACTTCATCATCTGAAAATCTTCCCAGTGCATCACGCAATCCTGATACCACTCCCACTGGCAAATCACATTGACTTATATCACCATTTACAATCACAGTAACATTTTCCCCAAGCCGGGTCAGAAACATTTTCATCTGATTAACCGTGACATTCTGGGCTTCATCCAGAATTACAAATGCATTTTCAAATGTTCTGCCCCGCATATAGGCAAAAGGCGCAATTTCCACTTTGCCAATTTCAGGCCGCAAGCAATATTGCAAAAACGATGCGCCCATACGTTTTAATAAAACGTCATAAACCGGTCGGAAATAAGGCGCAAATTTTTCAACCATATCTCCGGGCAAAAAGCCGAGATCTTCATCCGCCTGTAATACAGGACGGGTAACAATGATTCTATCAATTTCCTTATTAATCAATGCATCCGCAGCCATTGCCGCACTAATAAACGTTTTACCGCAACCCGCCTCCCCACTGGCAATAATCAGTTTTTTATAGTTTATTGCGCGCATATAACGCCATTGCGTTTCAGTTCGTGGCAAAATTTCCGAAGTATCCCGGTTATCACGTGCCATACCAATGGCTTCTACGCCACCGGGTTGCACTAAAGAGGTTACATTATCATCCCGATAACATTGATGGCGCAAATCCCTTTTCATCATCCGTTTTGCCTCTCGACGCGATTTAATCACTGCTTTCTGTCTACTCATAGCAGTATCACCTTATCGTTGTTTTCACCCATGCGGTGTCATATCACCGATACAATCACTACGTTATTTCAAGCCTCTTTTCCGCTTATTTAGCCCCATAGAAAAACGGTAGTGGAACCGCCACATATATTAATGACCTTAATATTCCCGCTAGCTCGCATATGATCGGTATATCAATCATTAACACTACTCACCATTATTTCCATTTAGTGAAAACTAACGAATCATTATGACAGTATAATGACAATCTCTGAGTTATGACAAACAAGCCAGGGATGCTCAATTAAAAATAATCGACAGTATCGTTTATTTAGTTTTGCGAGAAATTTAATTCATTGAATAATATGACTTAATATAAGCTAATGACTTAACATCATAGTAGCCATTATTGATTTGACTACCATAGTATTGATACATTCAGCTACTATCCGGCAAAGAAGTCACTATCTGAAAGCACTCTTCTTCACCGGATGGCAATAATATTATTATTGATGACAACAGAGCAAATAGTTAACTATACCCTATTGATTTCAAGATGCATCGCGGCGGCAAGGGAACGAATCCCCGGGAGCATAGATAACTATGTGACCGGGGTGAGCGAGTGCAGCCAACAAAGAAGCAACTTGAAAGATGACGGGTATATCTGTTTTATTAAGTCCCCTTACAGTTTCCAGCCAACCGAAAACCCGCATTTCTTGCTTCCGTTTCTGTTTTAAAATAGACCGAGTTCTTCTCCTGAATCACCTTATAACCTGAACAATGAGAAAAATGGTAGATTTTGCTGTTGTTATTCCCTTTAATTAATCCTCTAGAGGATGAATCAGATAATACCCGTTGTTTCTGGGTATCTGTTTGACTATTTCTCTGCCCTTTTCTCTGCTCGCTTTTTGGAATGCCAGAGGCGGAGTTTTTATGCCATAATTGCCATTTCTGTTCACCGGTAACAAAAGGGTTATGATGCCCCATAATACCGGTAATTCGGTTATCTCTCTCCCGCTCCCATTTACTCGGTGGATATTGACGATCCCAAGCGATAAATAGCTGCTGCTGTTGGCGAGACATGGAAAGATTGTAACGATCATGCATATAAAAATTGATCCGAGCGACCTGCCCTTTTACTTCATCTCGCGGTTCGAACGTTCGAGATTTAAAATCAACTTTACTGTTACAACGACCATAATCATTCGGCATATTTTTCGGTAACATTCCATAACTGAAATTACTACGATCGCCATTAACCTCGCCAATTGATGGAACCAAATTATGTATATCAGATTCCATTGCCCTAAAAACAGGATCAGAAGAGATACAATTCTTCCTCCCTCCATTCCGCCAACATTGCCGCTGATGACCAAAAACCCAGGCAGGAACAATATGCTCCCATTCAATTCGTTCAGCACGATTCTGTTGTGACCTGACTTGATAACCACACGAAGAAAGGATTGCGCGTCCACCGCTCTTACCTGTCCATTGCCAATCACAACCACAATAAAATGTCCCTTCCCCTGACTTAAATTGATCATGGTAAATGCGTTTACGCAATTCAACTTTAGCTTGTTCAAAGGTAGCCGGTGCGGCAAAAGAAGATAAAGGAGCAATTAAACTGAAACACCCAATGTGAATTGCCCAAAAAATAACTTTACGTTTCAATGATAAACCCTACTTATATAAAAATACCATTCTGATTTTAACCTTTTATGTTGCCTCATAATCGACCTATAAGACAAACATTGTTTCTTTGCATTTCTTCTTAGCATCTCTTTTAAAGAAATCGGGTATTATAAGTCAACATAGAGATCATATGCTTCAAAAAACGAGCGGTTATATCACTTACCAATGGCATGAAAAAATAGAGGATAGCGCTGAACGTCAACCCTCTATATTGAAGCCCCCAAAAGCCCAAATAAGATACAGGGCCGATACACGGCCCCGCCTTACTGCAATTTACTACCAGAATCATTTATTACCAGAAGCGCTGGTACTCTCCATTTCTTCCTGTAACTTCTTTCGTTTCAAGTTCCAGAGTGAATCTTCTGGCATTTGGACCCGAATATCTAAGCGGCAAGAATCGGGAATATCACAGGGCTCCCCATCTTGATAGAAGATCTTGTTGCCATTGTCATCAATAGATTTGAGTCGCCAATTTTGGAATCTCTCCGGTAAATGCGTATGTTGGCGATGGAAAGTCTCAATAATAATAGAGCCGTCAGACTGAACCTGATCATCAACAAAAATCAGTTCGAGATTATTATTGTCGCGGGGAACGGAAATACCCCCATTAACACCCCAACCACCATCAGCGTTATAGCCCAAGATATTTGATATACGATATATGCCGGTTCCCTGTTTTATCACTTCTGCACCGTCGGATTCGTCATTAGTCGAGAATGTGCCATCAGGGGAGATTTCTATTACCGGGGAGGCTACCTTGAGGTTTCCGTTGGTATCTGGTTTAGCGTTCTTATCGTCCCAAAATTTACGGGTAACTTGTCTTTTGCTATCGCTGTTTATGCTATCTGTACGATATGTATTGCCTTCATGAGCAAAAACTAATCGGTGACTCCATACACCATCCACGCCTTCATTTGATAAGCCATTTACATTACTAATTCTTAACTGAACACCATACCAATCAGATGGCAATCCATATTTAGTAAGGAATGGCGCAGTGGGCCCATACCCGGCACAACCATCATATAGATTTTCCGATCCATACAAACGAGCAAAACCCATTGAATGCATTGCATCATTAATTGATACTGCGCCCACATCCCCCGCAGTCAAATTGATATCTCCGGTCAACACCTTACCGTTTATTTTCCGGCTATCAGGTACCTTAGTATTAATACTTCCCAGTAATGAATTAACTATTTCCTTAATCAACTTTTGCGTCACTGCTAATGAATCACTATCACCAATCACATCGGTAAGTTGAACAATACCTTTTTGTGTTAGTGAAGCATTGGGAATTCCTGTTATCGCTTTCTGTTCTAAAGCTTTATTTAGCTGTGCTGTGATTTTGGCTACATCACCATCATCTAAAACATCCTCACCAGTTTGTGTCGCAATAAAATCAGCTACAACCGATGTTATTGTTGATGTTTGACGAAATATCTTATTTAAGATGTAATTATCAATATACTGCCTGTCTGGAAACCCACGCGGTAAATTCGGATCTGTTTCATAGAGTTGTTGACTGGGCACATTAGCGCCATTACCAATAGCAAAAGCTTTAAAATCATTTTTACTCATATATCTTCCCCAAATTAAATAATGTTCATTTATAATCAAAAATATTAAATATCTTAAAATATCCTTGTTGATCACCCACCATTTTTAAAGAAAATAAATTCAAAATCGATCACCAAATCAACTTTACGAACCAGAGTTCATTTTTATATGGACTTTTATACGAATTTCTTTAATCAAAGCACTGATTAAAAAACCAGTGCCTTGTGAATGTCTGAGGATTATAAGACATTAATGGTATTATTCTTGCGGCTGTTCAGGCCAATTAATATCTGGTGCCGATGAAACATCAACCCGACGCAATAATACCAAATACTTTTTCCAATCTAACAATAAAGTTTTTTCCTCTTCCGATGCCATTTCAGTTTCAACTGCATATTGCAATACAGTGATGGCTTCATCGGCTTGCCGACGAAAAATAGCCCGTTGTTGCTCTGCCTGTTCAATTTGACTGACTTTTTGAGCTTCAAAGTCCGTTACCCATTTTTCACCATCCCATTGATCAAAATCGGTGGACGGTTGCTCGAATGTTAATATTTCTGGCAATTCACCCAGTACAGTCACTTCTTCCTGTACACCCGCTTGCGTGTTGTAAACTATTTTTCCACGGTGGTCAGGGACAATTTCCCAATAACTTCCATCCTCACTGCGACGCACAGCCATATCATCAGAATCGGACAGGTTTGGTGCGTCCAAATAAGAATGCGCTGACAAACCCACGCCTTCCGCAACATATTCGAAATCAGAGCCAGAGAATTCTCTCGTATAGGAATTAGCATGATAAACTTTTATCCAGCCAGCTTGAATTGCTAATCCGTCTTCACCTAATACAGCGGTTTCAGTATCTAAAATATTTTCTTGTGTCATTATTATTCTACCTTTACGATATTATTCTGCTTTTACGATATAGTTAAATGCGATATTACGGGGGCGGGTTTCATGACCGCCTGTATTGTTAGCAATTGATGTAACAGTAGCACTCTCAAGTACATCACGCCCCAGCGGGAACTGGTATCTATCTACAGGACCTTGATAATCAACAAGAAATTGCCCATTAGAGAGTCCTTTCGTAAGTTGTATTCTTTTTGTGTTGTCAGTCTGTGCGCTTAAAATAACACGGCCACTATCAACACCTCGCCCATCATCCCAGCCACGAATAAACTCGCCTCTTAAATCGGGTATTCTGCCATCAGGATAAGCTTCTGCTAACTTCGGATACTGTGATCTACTAAAAGCGGAACCATTACAAGTAAAATAACCGGAAGGTGGGTGGGACAACGGCCAAGGAATAGGAGAGCCAACGGGAATACTGGAAATACCTGAAATTTTTTGCTCTAAAGCTTTATCTAAAGCCCTATTGAATCGTACAGTAAGTTTAGCTATATCACCATCATCCAAAACATCCTCACCTGATTGTGTCGCAATAAAATTAGCCACAACAGATGATATTGTTGAGGATTGGCGTAATACCTTATTTAATACATGAGTAGAAACATTCTCAGGTGGAAATCCCGTCTTTAGATTCTGACTTTCTTCATACTTTTCTTGACTCACTATATTAGCATTATCACTAATAGAAAAGGCTTTAAAATCATTTTTTTGGCTCATATACTCCTCTTTAATTCAATAATATCATTCAGTAATCAATATATTAAATTTTCGTACAGATAGCCTCTCTCAATTGACGCTAATGATAGTCTAGTTCAGAAAAATAATAATGAAATTTATTTTATAACTTATAGGGTTAATTATTTTTGTATAATTGACACTAATAAATCACCCAACACACTGCAATAAAACACATCCAGATTATTTGCATTTATCATCTTTTACTTTATCTTTACTATTTATAACTAAAAATCTTCATGAAAATATTTCCTACCTTTATTAAAACAAATGAAAAAATAATAGTGACAAAAAGTTATTTCATTGAAAAATAAAAAGACCACACTACAGCGTGGCCTTAAGCAAGGTAACTCACCAGTAAAAATCATTGTTTTTCAGCGAACAATAACCTGTAAATTCCCCCTCCAACAATCCCACCAATAATTGGCATCACCCAGAAAAACCACAACTGCTCTAAAGCCCAGGTATTCTGGAATATCGCAACAGCCGTGCTTCGTGCCGGATTGACTGACGTGTTGGTAATAGGAATGCTAATCAAATTAATTAAAACCAGCGCCAAACCTATTGCTAATGGCGCAAAGCCCGGAGGTGCTCGTCTATCTGTCGCACCAATAATAACAATTAAGAAAATAGCCGTTAAAACAATTTCAGCTACAATAGCCGATTGAAGCGAGAATCCACCCGGTGAATGCTCACCAAAACCATTTGAGGCAAAGCCACTCGTGGTCGCATCAAAACCCACTTGCCCACTGGCAATAACATATAATACCGCAGCAGCAAGAATACCACCGATAACCTGAGAAATAATATAAGGAATAACTTCCACTGCCCTGAAACGACCACCAGCCCAAAGACCAATTGTTACAGCGGGGTTAAAATGCCCGCCAGAAATATGCCCAACAGCATATATCATCGTCAATACGGTTAAACCAAATGCCAAAGATACACCGACAAAACCAATCCCTAATTCAGGAAATGCCGCAGCGAATACAACACTACCACATCCCCCAAAAACCAGAACAAAAGTTCCAAGTAATTCAGCCGCTAATTTTCTTAACATGTTTTGTCCTCATCCAGATATCAAAACGAGTTACCTTGCTGAAATTAACTATAGCCAATAAATTAAAATCATGCTTATTTTTACTATAACCGCATAAGTTGCTGATTCTTGTGGCATCTTTGTCTGATATTCACTTTAATCCGGGATTTAATGCAACATCTATCCTGTGCAGATCAACTTTTTAGTGAAAAATGGATAGCTTAAAATCAATTATCACCAAAATAAGTTCAATATTCTGTTCTAAAAATAGGATGATCCGATGCAAAATATCTGCACCGGATTATTACATCAGTATTAAATAACACAATATCTATTAAGCAATGAGTACTATACCCGTCATCTTTCAAGTTGCTTCTTTGTTGGCTGCACTCACTCACCCCGGTCACATAGTTTGTTATGCTCCCGGGGATTCGCTCCCTTGCCGTCGCGATGCAGCTTGAAATCTATAAGGTATATGTGAAAACGGGTTTTTTCACTGCTAAACAAATCATTCATCTGACTACCAAAACTGAAATATTTGCATATCCGACAATTCCTGAAGCATTTGAGCCTAATAAATGGGTGGAAATATTAGGCCGCCGGGAACCAACAACAATTAAATCTGCTTTAATCTCATCTGCTGTCGATAATACTTTATCCCTCGGTGATCCACAGGCTACGGAGAAAGAGACTCGCTCTTTTGGCAAATCTATTTTTTCAGCCACTTTTGCCAATTCCTCTTCTGATCTTGCAATAGATTTCTTGGCAAAAGAGTTGAGCAAATCATAATGGTAACTATAACTAATTGAAAATCTTGATATATCAGGAACGGCATGGAAAAGATGTATATTAGCATCAGACAACTTCGCCAAATACTCTGCATGTGTAATCGCTTTATCGGTCAACTCATCTTCTGAAATATCCACCGGTACTAAAATCGTTTTGTACATACGTACTCCTATATTTATATACTCGTCATCTTTCAAGTTGCCTCTTTGTTGGCTGCCGCCGCGATGCATCTTGAAATCCATAGGGTATAACTATTTCAATGAGTGTATAAAATATTACATTATTTGTTGTGAATTATTTAACTAAATCAAATAAATTACCGTATCGCTCTATTTTCAATCACTCAGAGTCAAGATGCCACTTATGTAATATTCGATGAATGAAAGGTGTTACAACAAGCCCCAAAGTAATAAAGAACACACTTTCCAAAAATACCCCATATATGGCAATAAAATATTTACCGGATAAACTAACAGGAACGGGATCTAAACCCTGCGATCCCAGCATAAATAAAGCGTTAAGCAAAGATTCAGAAAATGTATGCTCTTCTATCAGGTAAAACCCTAGGACACCCGGAATTATTCCAATAAAGAAAAACGTTGCAGCAATAAAGTAAAAGCGTATCACCCGCCATACAAAATGGTCCAAACGAATCAGTTTATCAGTAAATTTTTCCACAATTATTGCATCCTCAACAATTCTACAAAATCTTATGTAACCTCAATGAAAATGAAATCAGAGCAAATTTAATAAAAATAGTGCAGCCCAGCGTTAGCTAGCAAGCCACCCGAAGATGGCTAGCCATTATACCCGTCATCTTTCAAGTTGCCTCTTTGTTGGCTACACTTGCTCACCCCGGTCACATAGTTACCTATGCTCCCGGGGATTCTCTCCCTTGCCGTCGCGACGCATCTTGAAATCCATAAGGTATAACCACCTTACCTGATAACCAAAACAGATGTTGTCGAATATTTGACAACACCTGATGCATTAGATCCTAATAAGTGCGTTGTAATATTGGGCCTTCTAGAGCCAATAACGATAAGATCAGCATTAATTTCTGTCGCTGCTGCTGTTATTTCATCTCTTGGCGACCCAAATGCAATAGAATAAGATAACCTGTCAGCAGGAAAATCGATGGCATCAATCAGCGTTTTTAAATCATCTTCGGCTTTAATTGTCGCTTTATCCTTAATTTCATCATATCCCAACGAATATGCGTTAACAATCGCGGATGAAATTGGCAGTACATGAAGAATATGGAGCTTCGCACCCGTTTCTTTTGCTAAAGAAAGTGCATGCTTAACCGCTTTACTCGTTAGTTCATCTTCTGAAATATCTACCGGTACTAAAATAGTTTTGTACATACGCACGCTCCTATATTTACATACCAAACCAGACTACTACATTTAGTATACACTATATCCTGTTAATTACTATGAGTCATTCAACTATATATATTTTTCCAAATAAAAATTTTATGAAAATAGGTGCTGTTCATTTCAATACGTGGCAAAAGTGGGATATGTACAGGGGCAATAACATTAACCCCTGAGACTCTACCTCACTGCCGATATAACGCTTTTATTTGCTGAACGGTATTTTCAAATATCTTGGCCTGTTTTTCATCGCCCATTTCTGCAATAACACGTTCCAGATTCAGTACAACTCTCCCTGCATGAGCTTGTCCCATAGTTTTAAGAATAGAGGCCAACAGAACTTTCAAACATGTCACCTCTGTTGCCAAGGTTTCAGTATCAGATGAAGGAATTAAATCGATTTTATTCATAGTCGTTACCTGTTTACGTATTAATTGCGTCATGAAAATAATAATTATACCACATAATTCATCCCCTATTTTTATACATTTTCCAAATAGATCTACGCCAAAAAACGTTAAATTGTTGTTAAAATCATATATTTTATAAATATTTATTTAGTTATTAATTTTATCATAATCAGAATATATGAGATATTATGATTGCAAATAAATAATACTTCCTATCGTATAAAATAATTCTCTTTTGTCTTTGGAAGAGATAAGTATAATATTCACATTCCTGATGAACTTTAAGGATAATTTATCTATTCTATTGTTTTATATAATCTTTACCAAAAGTTAAAAAACAGACAATTGAAGTTAACTTTTCTGAAACAAATTCAATACACAAGCAATATCAATGAAGCTCATGTATGAGCATAGAGCCAGTTGGAGACACTTTTTTGATAAATGTTTTGTTAGTCGATGATCATGAGCTGATCAGAGTTGGTGTAAAACGTATTCTTGATGACGTAAAAGGGATAACCGTAGTAGGAGAAGCTAATTGTGGTGAAGATGCGATAAAATGGTGCCGAGCTAATAAAGTAGATATCGTGTTAATGGATATGAACATGCCAGGCATTGGGGGCCTGGAGGCAACAAAAAGAATCCTACGCTATTGTCCCGATGTCCGTGTCATCATGTTGACTATCTATACTGAAAATCCTTTGCCAATGAAGGTGATGCAGGCTGGTGCCAGAGGATATCTCAGTAAAGCCTCTACCCCTCAGGACATGGTAAATGCAATTCGTGCAGTTAATGCCGGCCAGCGCTATATCGCTCCCGATATTGCTCAACAAATGGCTCTTAGCCAAATTAGCCCACAGCAAGACAATCCATTAAGTTGTCTGTCTGATCGTGAATTACAGATTATGCTGATGATCACGAAAGGACAAAAAGTGAGCGATATCTCTGAACAACTTAATCTCAGCCCAAAAACCGTCAATAGCTATCGCTACCGAATGTTTAGTAAACTAAATATCAACGGTGATGTAGAATTAACACATATGGCAATACGTTATGGGCTATTCGACACAGAGAGTCTATTAAATAGTGACGGAACAATTTGATTCAAAAACATTTTTAAAAACAGTAACCAGTCAGCCTGGCGTTTATCGTATGTATGACACCTCAGGCACGGTTATTTATGTCGGTAAAGCCAAGGATTTAAAAAAACGGCTTGCCAGTTACTTTCGCGCACAAGTCACCAGTCGTAAAACCGAATCTCTGGTTAAAAATATTGTTCAGATAGATGTTACAGTTACGCATACCGAAACCGAAGCACTGCTGCTGGAGCATAATTACATTAAGCTCTATCAACCCCGATATAACGTTTTACTGCGAGATGACAAATCCTACCCTTACATTTTTCTCAGCGCAGATAAACATCCACGACTGGCAATGTACCGGGGAGCTAAACATTTCAAAGGTGAATATTTCGGCCCATTCCCAAACACTCATGCGGTACGGGAATCATTAATCTTACTGCAAAAACTTTTTCCTATCCGACAATGTGAGGATAGTGTCTACCGCAATCGCTCGCGGCCATGCCTGCAATATCAAATTGGTCGCTGCCTTGGGCCTTGCGTTAAAGGGCTGGTAAGTGAAGATGAATATCAGCAGCAAGTTGATTATATTCGTCTGTTCCTTTCAGGCAAAGATCAGCAAGTTTTAACCAGATTAATTGAACGAATGGAGCAAGCCAGCCAGCAACTGAAATTTGAAGATGCTGCAAGATACCGTGATCAAATCCAGGCCGTTCGTCAGGTTACTGAAAGACAATTTGTTTCAGGAACAGACGATGACCTCGATGTTATCAGTGTTGCCTTTGACGCGGGCATGGCTTGCCTGCATGTACTGTTTATACGTCAGGGCAAAGTACTGGGTAGCCGAAGTTACTATCCTAAAATCCCGACAGGGACAACGCTTGATGAGATTGTACAAACATTCCTTGGCCAATTTTATTTACAAGGCAGCCAAAATCGGACTTTGCCCTCAGAAATTTTGCTGGATTTTACTCTGCCAGAGAAAGACATTTTGTCTGATTCTTTATCTGAAATATCCGGGCGAAAAATTCATATTCAAACCCGGCCCCGCGGAGATAAAGCCCGTTATCTGAAACTTGCCCGCACAAATGCAACAATTGCCCTATCGACCCGCTTATCACAACAATCAACTATTCACCAAAGATTAGACTCTCTCACCAAATTAGTTAAGTTAGCAAAAATTCAGAGAATGGAATGTTTTGACATTAGTCACACTATGGGAGAACAAACTGTTGCATCCTGTGTCGTCTTTGATAGCAATGGTCCACTACGTTCTGAATACCGGCGCTATAATATCAGTGGTATTACTCCTGGTGATGATTACGCTGCCATGAATCAAGTACTACGCCGTCGATACGGGAAAGCATTAGATGAGTCAAAAATTCCCGACATTATTTTCATCGATGGTGGTAAAGGGCAATTAGCTCAAGCAATCGATGTCTTTCAGTCTCTTGATGTTGAATGGGATAAAACGCGACCTCAATTAATAGGTGTTGCCAAAGGCAGTGATCGCAAAGCCGGGCTTGAAACGCTATTTTTCGCAACGGAGGATAAAAGTATCGCATTACCGCCGGACTCTCCTGCCCTGCATGTGATTCAGCATATTCGTGACGAATCACATAATCATGCAATAACCGGGCACCGTCAGCGTAGATCTAAAGTTAGAAACACCAGTACACTGGAATCTATTGAAGGCGTTGGACCAAAACGCCGACAAATGTTACTGAAATACATGGGAGGTTTGCAGCCTTTACGTAATGCAAGTGTCGAAGAGATCGCAAAAGTACCGACTATTTCCTATGCATTAGCAGAAAAAATTTATAATGCATTGAAACACTAAGTACATTGATGCACCATACTTATAAATTCCACTATAGCCAGATAGTTAAGAAGCACTATGCAATTAAATATACCAACATGGCTCACTCTATTTCGTATCGCCCTGATCCCATTTTTTGTCCTGGCATTCTATTTGCCATTCACATGGGCGCCGATGGTTTGTGCCATAATTTTTATTGTCGCTGCGGCGACAGACTGGTTTGACGGTTTTCTCGCTCGCCTTTGGAAACAGACAACTCGCTTTGGCGCATTTCTTGATCCTGTCGCGGACAAAATCATGGTTGCGGCCGCATTAGTCTTAGTTTCCGAACACTATCATACATGGTGGATAACCCTGCCCGCAGCAACCATGATAGCGCGTGAAATTATCATCTCTTCTCTCAGAGAATGGATGGCTGAATTAGGCAAACGCAGTAGTGTTGCCGTTTCCTGGATGGGTAAGGTAAAAACGACAGCACAGATGGCAGCGTTAATTGCTTTATTATGGCGCCCTAATTTTGAATTCGAATTGGGTGGATTCATATTACTTTATGTTGCTACGGTGATGACATTTTGGTCAATGTTTCAATACATAAATGCGGCTTGGTCTGATTTGCGTGAAGCTTGATCGAAATGACGTAAAAACCATCGAACAAACACGGTGTAACAATAATTGTGTTGACTCGATACGTGAAGTAAGTAGAATGCAACGCATCGAACGGCACATGAGATTTACGAAAACAAATAAGTAAATCAGCTAGTTCAAAGCGGTGCGGGAATAGCTCAGTTGGTAGAGCACAACCTTGCCAAGGTTGGGGTCGCGAGTTCGAGTCTCGTTTCCCGCTCCAAATTACTGTTCAGAAGTTGGATGCTGAATTAGTCGTTGAATATAGAAAGGCGCGTTGGCAGAGTGGCCATGCAGCGGATTGCAAATCCGTCAACCTCGGTTCGACTCCGGGACGCGCCTCCAAATTCAGCCCAGGTGGTGAAATCGGTAGACACAAGGGATTTAAAATCCCTCGGCTGTAAGGCTGTGCGGGTTCAAGTCCCGCCCTGGGCACCAAATGAAATTCGCTGATAAAACAGTGAGTTAGGAAAAAGAAAAGGCCACCGCAAGGTGGCTTTTTTTATGCCGGCCCCTCCCCTTCCTAACATGCTTTCCTAACATCATTGTTGTGCAATGAATAAATATTCACTAAAAGCGCTCAATTAATCCTCTTTTCTAATCTGCCTGTACGGCAGTGCACCTGGAGCAGGACTAGGAGCACAACTTGCAGGATTTCTAAGCTGCCTGTACGGCAGTGCACTTAACTCAAGCTTAATAATAGGTCTTAAACATTTTCTAAGCTGCCTGTACGGCAGTGCACGCAATCAAAAGTTAATCTCACAGTTAGCGGAGTTTCTAAGCTGCCTGTACGGCAGTGCACCGGTCACGCCATTGCTTCAGGGAGTTTTCAAATTTCTAAGCTGCCTGTACGGCAGTGCACCAACCCCTTCTTTTTTGCCTGCGCTGCTGAAATTTCTAAGCTGCCTGTACGGCAGTGCACATCCCTGCGGGTTGCATCAGTTCGAAGATGTCTTTCTAAGCTGCCTGTACGGCAGTGCACACCCGCTCAGTGTCCTATCAGCAATCAAGCATTTTCTAAGCTGCCTGTACGGCAGTGCACTTTCATCCATCCCAATAAGCAGGTTATGAGCGTTTCTAAGCTGCCTGTACGGCAGTGCACTCTACTCCAGCGTTATCCATTGTATTTTGTAGTTTCTAAGCTGCCTGTACGGCAGTGCACACAATGTCTTACATTCAGTCATGGATTTAATCTTTCTAAGCTGCCTGTACGGCAGTGCACACCACGGCTGAGGTTTTCTGCGTTTAACACCATTTCTAAGCTGCCTGTACGGCAGTGCACGGTATGCAAGCCGCTAATCCCACAGCGATTGTTTTCTAAGCTGCCTGTACGGCAGTGCACGGGTATTGAATGAGTTTTCTTGATAATTTAATTTTCTAAGCTGCCTGTACGGCAGTGCACCGTTCAGCGCTGTAATTTTGCTCAACGCCGAATTTCTAAGCTGCCTGTACGGCAGTGCACCCTTGATGCTATCTCATTTACTTGTTCATTTGTTTCTAAGCTGCCTGTACGGCAGTGCACAATATTTCTGGCATCTCATCTAAGAACTTTAGTTTCTAAGCTGCCTGTACGGCAGTGCACCTATAAAGATAGGATTACCATCTGGGCCCAATTTTCTAAGCTGCCTGTACGGCAGTGCACAATGGCACCTGGAGCGTGATGTGGTTAACCAATTTCTAAGCTGCCTGTACGGCAGTGCACGCTGAATCAATCCAAATTACGTGTAGTTTGTCTTTCTAAGCTGCCTGTACGGCAGTGCACCCGGCAAAACGATGGCTGCTGAGGTCATTGCTCTTTCTAAGCTGCCTGTACGGCAGTGCACTGTTACATATTAACCCCAACCTATTGAATGTTAAAGAGCAACCATGATAAAAAATAAAAAACCCTTTTTTGTGGGACAAAAAATATTTACTTAAAAATCAATAAATTAAAATTTGCCGTTAAAAAAGGGTCAAAATTTTTTCCATCCAAGTAGAAAGCAGTCTCTTCTTCTTCTAGCTATCAAGCGTATTTTTGTTCAGCCATTACGCCGCTCTCACTATGTAATTAAATGCTATGTTGCGAGGGCGGTTCTCTGAGGCTACAGGAACAACCCTTGACGCCTCGAACCCAAAGCCGTATGGAGTATCTGTGTCAGAAATATTTATCGATTTGAAACTGCCATCTGTCGCTATTCCAAGAACTTGACTAGCATAAAAAGCCCCTCTTGTTGCCAAATGATAATTTAGTGCTATCATGCCGGCGAACGAGCCCTGAATATTTCGGATAGCATCCCCCTGATGCGTTAAAATTCTACGGCCACTATCAATACCTCGTCTATCATCCCAACCCCGAATAAATTCTCCTCTCAAATCAGGTAAGTTACCATCAGGATAAGCTTCTGCTAATTTCGGAAATTTCGACTTATCAAAGACCGCCCCATTACACTGCAACCACCCAGCAGGCGGCACGGCAGTCGGCCAAGGAACAGGAATACCGACAGGAATGTTAGAGGTATCTGAAATTTTCTGTTCTAATGCTTTATTTAATTGGGCGGTAAGCTTGGTTATATCACCATTATCTAAAACATCCTCGCCAGATTGTTCCGCAATAAAATTAGCTATGACGGCTGATATAGTTGATGATTGATCCAACGCCTTATTTAACAAATGAGAGTGAACATCATTTGAAGGAAACTCTGTCTGCAAATCCGAACTTATTTTATATTTCTCTTGACTCACTATGTTTTTATTATTAATAACAGAGAGAGCTTTAAAATCATTCTTGGGACTCATATGTCCTCCTTGAATTAAATAACATTATTTCGCAACTCACATCAATCAAAGTCTTTACCTCGGCTGTTCCGGCCATTCAATATCGGGAGACAATGAAATATTTACTCTATTGAGCATTACCCTATATTTTCTCCATGTCAGTAAGGCGGATTTTTCTACTTCGGTAGCGATATTTAAATCAACAGCATCTTGCAGTAATGCAATGGATTCACTCGCGTGTCGCAACAGAGTTACACGCTGCTGTTCCGCTTGTTCAATTTGATTTGCTTTTAGAGCTACATTATCAGTGACCCATTTTGTGCCATCCCATTTATCAAAACCGGTGGTCGGTTGCTTGAAGGTCAGAGTTTCAGGTAATTCACCCAGTTCAGTGATTTTCTGTTGAGTTAATGTTAACGTGTCGTAAGCTATTTTCCCCCGATAATCAGGGACGATCTCCCAACACTTACCGTCTTCACTGCGACAAACAGCCACATCATCAGAATCGGGAAAGTCTGGTGCATCTAAATAAGAATGTGCTGATAAACTGACACCGAGCATGACATATTCAATACCAGCGTTAATAAATTCTCTTGTTATTTGATTCGTGTGATAAACTTTTATCCAACCGGGTTGAATTGCTAATCCGTCTTCACCCAATACAGCGGTTTCATGTTCTAACGCGTATTTTTGTTCTGTCATTATGCTGCATGCTGCTGCTCTCACTATGTAGTTAAATGCTATATTACGGGGCCTCGATACCCCTATAAATGCGGAATTCGCAATCCAGTCTGCCTGAGCTTTATAATATACAGCTTTTACCGAAGTATTTTTATTTTGTGGAATATCCCACTGCAATTTTGCGAACTCATTGCGTGAGAGGGTAATCATAAAATTATTAGCCCGATCAACATTCTGTACCAAATAAGCCCCTTCCTGCCATGACAATATTGAACGAGATGGATCCACATTTCGCCCACTATCCCAGCCACGGATAAATTCTCCCCTTAGATCGGGCAATCTGCCGTCAGGATAAGCTTCTGCTAACTTTGGGTACTGCAATTTATTGAAAAATGCACCGTTACAAACGAGATAGTTGACAGGTGGATAGGGTAACGGCCACGGAATGGGGGAACCCACAGGTATATTAATTTCTTCACGTAATGAATTTATTATTTCCTGAGCAAGTTTTTGTGTAACCGCCAATGTATTGCTATTGCCAACCACATTTGTAAGTTGAACAATACCTTTCTGTGTTAATGAAGCATCAGGAACCTTTATTGTCATTTTCTGTTCCAGCGCTCTATTTAATTGGCTGGTGAGTTTCTCTATATTCCCATCATCCAGAACATCATTGCCAGATTGTGTAGCGATAAAATTAGCGACTACAGAGGATATCGTGGAAGACTGACGTAATGCCTTATTTAGCATATCAGTGGTAATACCATCTTGTGGAAACCCAGTCTGCAAATTCTGATTTTCTTCATATTTTTCTTGGCTAATTACATTAGCATTATCGCTAATAGAAAAAGCTTTAAAATCATTTTTTTGACTCATATCCTTACTCCTTAAGCAAAATAATATTTTTTATAATCAACATATTTAATTACTGTAAAAATAATCCGTCTGTAATTCATTAAAATCAAAGTCTAGTTCAGAAAGAAGAGTAATACAGCATTCCTATTTATTAGGAGATTGACTATTTTTATATAATTAGCAGTAATAAGTAATTAAATATTTTAGAATCGAAAACATACCCAAACCATTTATATTTAACATCTGAAAACTATTCTGCTCTTATTCCTTCTATCTCTTCCTGTAACGCCTTCTATTTTAAATTCCAAGATGAATCTTCTGGCATTTGGACACGAATATCTAAGCGACAGTATTGATCCTGTTTACAATTTTGTGTTATCACCAATTAAACCCTATGGCTTTCTGGGCTGCTGCTGTGTCGTTCATAACAAGACGCAATGTATCCAAACGCATTTGTTGCGATGGTGTCAGTTAGAGTTAAAAGAACTTTTTTGAACGAATCCGCTCTCTCCCCCCGGTCACAGAGTTATCTCTGCTCCCGGGGATTCGCTCCCTTGCCGCCGCGATCCATCTTGAAATCCATAGGATATATACCCTTTTTTGTTCCACTGGCGAACCACCTGATCCCTAATACTTAGCATTTTGTCTAATGTTGGTATGCCGCCAACTTCCTTTATTGCTATATCCAGTATGTTCATAAAAGTTTTCTTCTTTTACTAACAACAACAAACAAAATACAATAAATACTTTAAAAATAAAGTCTTGCTTGCTATAAAAATAAAAGCCTCACTTGTATATTTAAGACATGAAAACAATGCACGAAAGAATCAAGCAAGCTCGGCTTGCAAAAAAATTAACTCAAGCTGAACTAGCAGATATGCTTGGGGTTACTCCACAATCTGTACAACAGTGGGAATCAAGCACAGAACCAAGGAAATCAAGGCTGACAGCATTAGCATCTATCCTTGACGCTGATGTGAACTGGCTTTTATTTGGCGAAACACTCAAAAAGGGTGAGGATCAAGTTCCACCTGAGAACGAATGGGCAGCTATTGCGCAATGGAACAGTAACATGCCACCAGATAGCGATGAGGTGAAGGTGCCGTTCTTAAAGGATATTGAATTCACATGTGGCAATGGTGGATATATTGATGCAGATTATAACAGCTTTAAGTTAAGATTTTCTAAAGCAACATTAAGAAGAATTGGCGCACCAACTGACGGCTCTACAATTGTTTGTTTTCCTGCTAAAGGCGACAGCATGGAACCCGTTATCCCAAATGGGACAGCAATAGCAGTAGATATCTCTAATAAGAAAATTATTGATGGAAAAGTGTATGCAATTGAACAGGATGGGTTAAAGCGTCTTAAATGTCTTTACAGACGCCCGAGAGGGAAATTACTTATCAGAAGTTATAACCGTGATGAATACGAAGATGAAGTTGCAGATGAAGATCAAGTTAGCATCATCGGGAAAATGTTCTGGTATTCCGTTTTAGATTACTAAGGTTATGGAATGGACAATTTTAAGATAAAAATAAAATATCATGTTGACCACGTTAAGAACGTAGGCCAACACTGCACCACCGAAGAAACAACTAAGCAAGCATTAATATTGCCTTTTTTAGATATTCTTGGGTTCAGTCCGTATGACCCTCAAAAAGTTAAAGCCGAGTACGGAGCGGATTTCCCCGGGTTAAAAGCAAATGAGCGGGTTGATTACGCTTTGTTTTGCCAAGGTGTTCCAGTTATGCTTATCGAGGCAAAAGGATACAGCGAAAAACTAGATAACCACTGCCCTCAGTTATCCAGATACTTTAATTCCACTCCAGAAGTGACTATTTCGGCAATTACAAATGGATTAGAGTGGCGTTTCTTTACCGATTTAAAGCAAAAAAACGTAATGGATATTACCCCATTCTTACGCATTAACATGGATGAAGTTAGCGATGCAGATGTTAGCCAGCTCTATCGATTTAGACACGATAAATTCAAACCGGAAGCGCTAAGGACGCTTGCAGAGGAAAGTGTTTACTTATCCGCTTTTACTAAAACCATCAGCACTAGCTTGAGAGATGTTGATAGTGAATTTGTGAGATATGTTGCCAATAGATCTAATGTCGAACGCCAACTAAATCAGCGCTTTATTGAATCAATCACCCCGTTGGTAAAACAGGCTGTTGAGAAATCTGTCAGCGCAATGGTGGTTTCCGGTCTTTCAAATAAACATGCTCCGATTGATGGAGTTCAAGACGAAATAGAACTCCAAGAAAATTCGAAAGAACCAGATGAGATAGTGGATCTAGATAACCCTAATATTGTTACCACCAAAAACGAATTAGCTTTATACCCGTTATCATCTTAATATGACTCGCTACCGCCTAGAAGAACATATCCGCAAATCTGAGGAAAACAACGTAGCGTTGCTTTTCCAAGCTGCCTGTACGGCAGTGCACTTGAGACAGCTTGAGAGGAAAAGCCTTAAAGATTTCTAAGCTGCCTGTACGGCAGTGCACTAAAGGGGGTAAAAACATCGGTCAAGAGAGGTTTTCTAAGCTGCCTGTAGGCAGTGCACATGATGTTATATATTGCGATCCGCCCTATCTTTTTCTAAGCTGCCTGTACGGCAGTGCACATAATAAGTTGTTTGTGTTTCAAAATATATGATTTTCTAAGCTGCCTGTACGGCAGTGCACGATCTGGATGAAATGCTGGCCCCAAAACATTTTTTCTAAGCTGCCTGTACGGCAGTGCACTAAAGAAGGGGTTGCTGATGAGCGGCACCTCTTTTCTAAGCTGCCTGTACGGCAGTGCACGTTTTTCCTGAACCAGACGCTCAAGCAATGCCTTTCTAAGCTGCCTGTACGGCAGTGCACTTTAACTCTAATGAAGCTACATTAAATATCAATTTCTAAGCTGCCTGTACGGCAGTGCACTTTATTTTAGGAGGAAATTTTTCTGGTATTGATTTCTAAGCTGCCTGTACGGCAGTGCACATCCATCTTCGGGTTTTTGAGGGGCATTTGTTTTTCTAAGCTGCCTGTACGGCAGTGCACATATCACAAAATGGCAATCAGAGAGGATATTTTTTCTAAGCTGCCTGTACGGCAGTGCACTTTATATCCTCATCATCTTGAGTAGAGTTTTCTTTCTAAGCTGCCTGTACGGCAGTGCACATGAACGCTTGTTGATGGCATTAGAACGCCATTTTCTAAGCTGCCTGTACGGCAGTGCACTGTTACATATTAACCCCAACCTATTGAATGTTAAAGAGCAACCATTATAAAAAATAAAAAACCCTTTTTTGTGGGATAAACAATATTTACTTAAAAATCAATAAATTAAAATTTACCGTTAAAAAAGGGTCAAAATTTTTTCCATCCAAGTAGAAAGCCATCTCTCTTTCTATTGCCGGCTATCAAGCGTATTTTTGTTCAACCATTATGCTGCTTTCACTATGTAATTAAAGGCTATGTTGCGGGGGCGGTTCTCTGGTGCTACAGGAACAACTCTTGACACGTCAAACCCGAAACCGTATGCAGTGTATACAGCACTCTGGGTAAAATGATCTACTGATTTAAGAGTACCATCTGTGCCCAACCCAAGAGCTTCACTAGCATAAAAAGCCCCTTTTGTTGCAAGATGATAGTTTGGTGCTATTGCCCCAGGAAATGAACCTACAATATTTCTAATGGCATCCCCTTGATGAGTTAAAATTCCACGGCCGCTATCAATACCACGACCATCATCCCATCCGCGAATAAATTCGCCTCTTAAATCAGGTAATCTACCGTCAGGATAAGCTTCCGCCAACTTCGGATACTGTAATTTATTAAAAGCTGAACCATTACAAGTGAAATAACCGAATGGTGGATGAGGTAACGGCCACGGAATAGGAGAACCGACAGGAATTTCATTGGCTGTTTTCATCCGGTTGTCTATCTCTTCGCGGGTATATTCACGTAATGAATTTATTACTTCCTGAACAAGCTTTTGTGTAACCGCCAATGTATCGCTATTACCAACCACATTTGTAAGCTGGACAACACCTTTTTGTGTTAATGAAGCACTGGGAATATCTGTTGTCATTTTTTGCTCTAGCGCTTTATTTAATTGAGCGGTGAGTTTGGCTATGTTTCCATCATCCAGAACATCATTGCCAGATCGTGTCGCGATAAAATCAGTCACAGCAGATGATACCGCTGACGCTTGACGTAGTACCTTATTTAATAAATGGGTGGGAACATTATCTGGTGAAAATCCAGTTTGTAAACTCTGATTTACCTCGTATTTTTCTTGACTGATTACATTCGCATTATCACTAGTAGAAAAAGCCTTAAAATCATTCTTATAACTCATATACTTTCTCCTGCAATTAAATAATATTATTTTATAACCAATATATTGAATTATTGTAAAAACAATCTCTCTTGCAATTCACGCCAATCAAGTCTAGTTCAGAAAAAGAATAATGCAGCGTTCTTATTACTTATAAGGTTAATTATTTTTATATAATTGGTAGTAATAAATAGTTCAACATTAGAAACGACAGCCGGAAATTTATCTATTAATACCCATTACATATCACTATTGACATTTTAATTAAATTACCCAGATATACGTCTCACTGCCAACCCAGTAATTTCCCTATTTTTTCTCTTTTTTCTGCAAGATGGTTTGACTGGATTTACTATGTTTACGCTTGACGGTGACTTTTTCTTGAGATTCACCTGTATTTCGTCAACAAAAATTCACATAGCCAGGTTTGCCAAATTGATCTACACCTAATGGATTTCAAGATGGATCGCGACGGCAAGGGAGTGAATTCCCGGGAGCAGAGATAACGATGTGACCGGGGTGAGCGAGTGCTGCCAACAAAGAGGCAACTTGAAAGATAACGGGTATATTTGGCTAAATTCGATATTTTTAATATAATCCATATCTGAAAAATGATACGGCTAATCAGTGCAGGGTTTTGATAGAAAAATGAACAAGGTATTATCACATAAAGAAGAGCTAAGCCATTTAACAGCATGTTTACTCAGCGAAGTTATCTGTTCACGGACATCGTTTTCATGGTTCAAAGCAATCCATCGAGCCCTTAAATGCCCAGACCGCAGGTTCTATTTCTGGTGGAGAATTGCTAATTACTTATATAGGACAAATAAAGCCAAGAAAATCTCGATTCGTATCAATAGAAATTTAAGAAATAAATATGGATGTGATTTAGGATTAGGCTGCTATATAGGAAAAAATTTACGTATATCTCATTATGTTGGCATTGTTATTTCCCGCACTTGCATTATTGGTGATAATTTTCATGTTTTACAAAATACAACCATTGGCGTTCTTAATGAAGATATTCAAGGGAAAATAAGTATAGGTAATGATGTAAAAATAGGTGCAAATTCTTGTATTATAAGTGACAACATAACAATTGGAGATAATGTCTACATAGGCGCCATGTCATTTATCAATAAAGATATCCCTGCTGATTGTATTGCATATACGCCTAAATCTCAAAATGAGATAAAGATAAAAAAGCAAAAAATAATTAATTGAACATTCCAATTTAAAATAAAAAATGGTAACACAATATGTTTTTTAAATATAAATATCTTTTAAAACTAGGTATGCTCTGTAAGCAGAATATAACAAAATCAATATACAGAAATGTATCCAGTAAAAAAATGAAACACAATATGAACTTTTGGCCTCACATAAAGATCTCAAGAAACATTAATGGCAAAATCGACGCCGTTTCATTCAATAAGAAAAGTATAAACATCAATGAATTCCCAAAAAAATCAGAAAAACCCTTAATCATTATTGCATCTGGACCGTCGGTATCTACCATCAAAACAGATTTTTTTGATGATACCAAATTTGATATTATGGGTGTTAACGGCTCGTATGAATTATCACCAGAGGTAAAATTCAAATATCATGTTATAATTGACCGAACATTCATTCTAAATAGGAAGAATATCGTTTTAAATATATTAAAAGATAATGAATTGATACTCTTCACAACAATGGATTGTCTCAATGATATCTTAATTCATTACGGTTATCTTGAATTAAAATGTAAAGTCATTATTATTGAGAACATTGACCAGCCAGTTTATCAACAGGAAAAAGAACTTTTTGAAATAAAGAGTGATGAAATAATAATACAGAACGGTATCGCATTCTCATTGAACTTAAATCTCGGATTCTACAACGGAACAACAGTGGCATATTCTGCTTTGCAAATATCATTTTTTTTGGGGTATAAAGAAATATATTTCGCAGGTCTAGACATGAACAATTTTTCAAAACCAAGATTTTATGAAACCCAAAATGACAAGCTAGATACCAAATTAAATAATAACTTACATGATTTCATCATTCCTTGTTTCAACCTGGCTCATGAAATAGCCATAAGAAAAGGAGTTAAAATTTATAATCTATCGAAAAATAGCGCTATAAATTCATTTAAAAAGTTAGATTATAGAAAAATTTAAGTCATTAGATTTCTTATAAGCAGAGCAACGAGATAATTAATAAATTTTTCATATTCTTAAATTGATTTATTTTTTATCTCAAAAATTTTAACCATTATAATTTCACAAAAAGTTAAAATGATCACAGATACATTTCATTTGGTCTTATTTCAATTAAGGGATTTTTATTAATTCCCAAAATGTTAAATCTATTGTTCGATACAATATGCCGAGACTATTGATACCCATTCATCACTAATGAACATCGAAAAAAATAAGTATTACCGGCTATAGTTGGACATTCATAAAAAACACCATTACTAAATAATTTTTCTGTGAAATAATATTCATAAATACATTTATGTTTATTTAAAATTTCATTTTTAAATAATAAATAATTTAATTAATAGTTATTTTCCCTTGAAAAACAAATTGTTATTCTATGCTATAGAATCAAATCATGTTACGTAAAATTATTACTTAAATCATTCAGATAATGTCTTAAGTAATCACCAAGGATTTACTATGCAAAATATAAAAAGTAAGCTAATCAGTATCACTTTAATCTTAACGTGTACGAAGAATAAAAATGGGGTCATTTAAACATATAAATTATATTTGATAATCTTAAAATATGAACAAGAATTCCGTTACTAAGATAAAACATACTTTGAAACGATGCAGAGCCACTTTGCTAGAAACTCACTCATTTGGAGACCACGACAAGAAAAATAACTACCCTCTTTTACACCCTATAAATATTGATCACTTAGGGTCGCCGAATATTATATACCCTATGGATTTCAAGATACATCGCGACAGCAAGGGAGAGAATCCCCGGGAGCATATACCCTATGGATTTCAAGATACATCGCGACGGCAAGGGAGAGAATCCCCGGGAGCATAGGTAACTATGTGACCGGGGTGAGCGAATGCAGCCAACAAAGAGGTAACTTGAGAGATAACGGGTATAAATTTATCATCACTATAATAGGCATTAATCATGAAAAAAATTAATGGAACATACATTTCATCACAAATAATAAACACAATGGAAGCAAGCAATGAACCGTGGGGAATCAAAGATAAAAATTCACGCTTTATTTATGGTAACCCGGCCCTAAAATCTATTCAAAACATTCCAACATCATTTGATTATGAAGGGCTTTTTGATGACGAACTTCCTTGGGGTGGAGCGGCGTTTGCAAAAGAATTTATTGATCATGATAAAATTGTAATGACAAAAGGGAAAAGAATCTGTTCACTTGAAACATATACATATGGAAAAGAAAACATTTTATCGTCTTACTTCCAAGAAAAATTACCACTATATAACGATGCAAAGGAATGTATAGGCATACTTTTTCATGGATGGAAAGCCAAAGATTTTTCATTAATGAATTTATATCAATATTATAACGTTCTCCCCACATCTATTATATTTCAACCACCAACAGATACTTTTACCCAACGTGAGTGGGATATTATTTTCTTCTTTTTACAAAAATATACCAGGAAACAGATTGGAAAAATATTAAATATCTCTTACCGTACAATTGAATCCCATATGGCCAATATATATCATAAGATAGGTGTTGATTCCAACCAACAACTGGAAGAATATTGTCTCATCAACAATTTTAAACGTTATGTACCCGAAAAATTTTTACTATTTTAATAATTTTATTTACTATTTTTTAGTCATAAAAAACATGATTAAATAGTTTATCGCTGTCGGTATGATACAGGTAATATATGAAAATTATACCGACACAATTTTCATATATTAAAAACATCAGTTATATAAACAGTTTACTGCCTATCTCAATAGGGCTATTTTATTTGCCCTTCTTTGCCATAAAGAGCGAACCTGGGCAGTGCTCAAAATCCTCACGTACTACGTGTACGCTCCGGTTTTTCCGCGCTGTCCGTGTTCACTGTTCATTGATAAGAATGGCCTGCAACAATTACGCCTATTGAAATAGGCTCTTAATGCCTATTTTATTTTTAGAAAAATAATTATTTCCTGTTACAGTTACTCATATTTAAAGTTCACATCTTAAATAAAAATAAATTTAATCAGCAGAAAGAATTGGCTTTTTTCCATCATAAAACACAGCTATTTTAAATATCACAAACAAATAAATCATTTAAATAATATCATTATTGAACTAATTTATCTGTGTAAAATTGATCGATTCTTAACTGATAAATTACTCTCATCCATTATAGAAAACACGGTTAATTATATTAAGAAAATTTACCTCAAATTAAATCTATAATGGCATGCACAACTAAACAATTCTCGTAATAAAAATAGCCACAATAATTATTTTCTGAAAAAGTCTATTATTACTGATAATAAAGTATTAAACTGATAATATGATTCAAACATATCACAACTTAAACCCAAAATGGGTAAAAAGGAATTATAATATGAGTAATCGCATAGCTATATCATCTCAAGTTATTAATACATTGGCAGTAAGCAACGAGCCTTGGGGAATTAAAGATAAAAACTCATGCTTTATTTACGGTAATCTAGCATTAAAATCTCTTCAGAACTTTTCAAATTCATTTGAATTTGAAGGGGCCTATGAAAATGAACTTCCTTGGGATAGCGCTAAATTTGCGGAACAATTTATTAATCATGATAAAAAGGTAATGGAAAAACAGCAGAGAATATGTTCAATCGAAACCCATATATTTGGCAGAGAGCAAATCCTATCGTCTTACTTTTTCGAAAAATCACCTTTTTACCATAAAGATGGAGATTGCATCGGAGTCATATATCATGGTTGGAAAGCAAAAAACTATTCATTAGCCTATTTACATCAATACCACGACAAACTACCGGCCTCAATTATGCTGCAACCACCAACGGATCTTTTTACTCACCGTGAATGGGATATCATTTTCCTCTTTTTACAGAAAAATACCAGAAAGCAGATTGGGCGGATACTGAATCTAGCTTATCGCACTATTGAATATTATATGACTCGGATATACCGTAAGATAGGAATTAATTCCAGCCAACAACTGGAAGCGTATTGTCGAGCCAATAATTTTAATTACTATATACCGGAAAAGTTTTTATTGTCTTAAATTACGTATTTATTCCTAGTTTTTACATATTACCCTTATCCATTATTAATGGAGAAAATAATCCGCCCTGTTTAAATATTTCATTTAAAAACATAATATTAGGGATATACCCTATGGATTTCAAGATGCATCGCGACGGCAAGGGAGTGAATCCCCGGGAGCATAGGTAACTATGTGACTGGGGTGAGCGAGCGCAGCCAACAAAGAGGCAACTTGAAGGATAACGGGTATATAATCACGGAAATCCTTCTCTTCTGGCATTGGCAGCGATTCAATATCACTACCCTCTTTATCCGGGATTGGTAATACGGTTATTTACGACGGAATAAACGGCTGCTCTTCATTTCCGGTATGCGGTGGAGCCTTGCATTCCTGTTCATTCGGCGTCCATAAAATCGTCGGTCGATTTTCTCCCGGCTCCCAGAATTCATAATTACCGATAGTCGGATTCAATCTCATCATACGAACCAGCACGTTATCCAAACCACTTTCCGGGCTGACATGATAGCCCTGAACCGTCATCTTTCCGTTTTTTTCATCTCTGATCCAACGAAAGCGAATACGAGTCAGCGCTTTACCGGACCGTTCCGCAATTTTACTCAGGTGATACCGATTTAATTCGTCCTCTTCGCCTTGATAATGAAAATCAGGTCAATTTTTTGCCTCCGACGTTACCTCGCCGGCACTGTCAAAGCAGAAAATCATTGATACAAACTGCGGGAAATAGAGTAAGAACGTGATGGTGGCAAACATCTAAGTGGAACTTGAAATACAACTTTATATCTTGGGCTATACCATTTTAAGTAAGTTTTTTACTTAATTATTCTTCGATAATTTAATTTCATAGAATTTACCTAACCTTAATTTTATTTAAGAATAGCTATTGTCAGCAGTAGGAAAATTCAAACTCGGTTTTTAGATTGAAAACTCTATTTAGTTGATTATTCTGATAATTCCAAAATATAGTTTATCTAATTACAATGCTCTAAATACGCTGTTTAAAAAGCATTCTTTAATTGATCGAATATTATTCCGATTAAATGCCATTTTTTCGCCATTATCCCGCGCCAAAAATAACGCCTTCTTTTTCATTCTATTACCTATCATCGTTATAACAACCGCTCCTTCACGCTTCGGTTAATGACAGAAAGTTTTGATCTACGTCACTTAATTATTCATGACTTAAAAAATTTATTCATTAATTTTGCTGTTTAATAAGTTAACTAAAATGTTTTTATACTAAATAGTATTTTTAGTTATATTCATTAATGTTAAAAGTATCACTATATAACAATAAAAGGTTTAATTAATAAATATATGTATTTTGACGAGCAAGTTATTATATTCTATTATATTACCAAGGCATTTTAAGTATAATTAGTTAGCAAACATGTCAGATAACAATTGAAATAATCATTCAGGAGTCACTAATGCAACATATAAAAAACAGACCTAATAATATCACCCTACAATTAATTCATATGTGGGAAAACAGTGATGAACCTTGGGGAGCTAAAGATCTCCAATCGAGATTTATTTACGCCAATTCCGCTTTTTATCAACTACACAATTTACCTGACGATTTCGATATTACCGGGCTTACCACAGGTGAATTACCCTCACCTATTGCAGAATATGAAAAAGAATTCCACCGTCAGGATCAAAAAGTTCTTCAAACTATGCAACGTGTTAGTTCACTAGAAACGCATCCATTTGAAGAACATAAGATTAAGCAAATCTATCTTTGTAATAAATACCCACTTTGCGATGAAGATGGCAATTGTATTGGGCTCACTTTTCATATGTGCAAAACCAAAAACTTTTCTACTGCCTACTATTATGATAAAACCCCTCCGGCAACGTTGGAATTTATCGCCCCTAATGACAAATTGACACAAACTGAATGGGAAGTTCTCTTTCTAACGCTACGTTCATTAGATGAAGAGAAAATCGGTGAAGCGTTAATGATAAGTGCCGAAGATGTGGTTAATCATATTCAGTCAATCTACCAAAAATTCAATTTATCATTACACGAAGAATTAAAAGATTTCTGTAAAGAAAATAAACTTGACGCTTATATTCCTGCAAGATTTGTCACTATCGGCAGTGTGGAATTAAATTGATTACAAAATTAAATATCAATAAGCTAATTTTAAGGCTAGAAAAATGAATGATACTATGAGTAACAAGATAATTTCATCGCAAATCATTAACACAATGAAGCAATGTAATGATCCTTGGGGAATAAAAGACAAGAACTCATGCTTTATTTATGCTAATCAATCATTTAAAACCCTCCAAAATCTTTCAAATTCTTTTGACTATGAAGGAGTTTTTGATGATGAAATTCCCTGGGATGGAGCTGAATTTGCAAAAGAATTTATTACTCATGATAAAACTGTAATGACAAAAGAACAAAGAGTGTGTTCACTTGAAACGCATGTATATGGGAAAAATCAAATTCTGTCATCCTATTTTTTTGAAAAGCTACCTATTTATCATGAAGATGGTAGCTGCATGGGGATTCTATTTCATGGTTGGCAAGCTCAGGATTTCTCATTCACCCGGCTATTTTATGGAAAACTGCCGGCATCTATTATGTTCCAACCACCGACCGATCTCTTTACTCAACGGGAATGGGATGTTATTTTCCTGATGTTACACAAATATACCAGTAAGCAAATCGGTAGGATGTTAAATATTTCCTATCGTACGGTTGAAACCCATATCTCACGCATATATAAACAAATTGGTCTTCATTCTACTCGTCAATTAGAAGATTATTGCCGTACCAATGATTATGATCTCTATGTACCAGAAAGGTTTGTGCATCCAGAAAGCAGAATGTTTCCCTGATCCTTAGATTAAAAGGAGCTTTTACTGATATGAAGAAGAACTACGCACTATCACCTCAGATTATTAATACAATGGAAATGGAAAATGAGCCGTGGGGAATAACGGATAGTTCTTCAAACTTTATTTACAGCAATGCAGCTAAAGAAAAAGGGGTAATAGCATGGACAATAAACTAATTATTTCATCTCAAGTTATTAATACAATGGAGCAGAGTAATGCCCCGTGGGCAATAAAGGATAAAAACTCACGCTTCATGTATGCCAATCAAGCATGTAAACATCTTCAAAACATTTCAAGCTCTTTTGACTATGAAGGACTTTACGATGATGAAATTCCTTGGGGTGGGGCCGAATTTGCCAAAGAATATATCATTCATGATCAAAAAGTGNAAGTGATGGAAAAAGAAGAAAGAATATGTTTGCTTTTAACACATAAATTTGGAAAAGAACAAATTCTTTCGTCTTATTTTTTTGAAAAATACCCTCTTTATCACGAAGACGGAAGCTGTATGGGAACGATGTTTCATGGTTGGCAAGCTCAGGATTTCTCATTCACCCGGCTATTTTATGGAAAACTGCCGGCATCTATTATGTTCCAACCACCGACCGATCTCTTTACTCAACGGGAATGGGATGTTATTTTCCTCCTATTACACAAATATACCAGTAAGCAAATCGGTAGGATGTTAAATATTTCCTATCGTACGGTTGAAACCCATATCTCACGCATATATAAACGACTTGGTCTTCATTCTACTCGTCAATTAGAAGATTATTGCCGTACCAATGATTATGATCTCTATGTACCAGAAAGGTTTGTGCATCCAGAAAGCAGAATGTTTCCCTGATCCTTAGATTAAAAGGAGCTTTTACTGATATGAAGAAGAACTACGCACTATCACCTCAGATTATTAATACAATGGAAATGGAAAATGAGCCGTGGGGAATAACGGATAGTTCTTCAAACTTTATTTACAGCAATGCAGCTAAAGAAAAAGGGGTAATAGCATGGACAATAAACTAATTATTTCATCTCAAGTTATTAATACAATGGAGCAGAGTAATGCCCCGTGGGCAATAAAGGATAAAAACTCACGCTTCATGTATGCCAATCAAGCATGTAAACATCTTCAAAACATTTCAAGCTCTTTTGACTATGAAGGACTTTACGATGATGAAATTCCTTGGGGTGGGGCCGAATTTGCCAAAGAATATATCATTCATGATCAAAAAGTGATGGAAAAAGAAGAAAGAATATGTTTGCTTTTAACACATAAATTTGGAAAAGAACAAATTCTTTCGTCTTATTTTTTTGAAAAATACCCTCTTTATCACGAAGACGGAAGCTGTATGGGAACGATGTTTCATGGTTGGCAAGCTCAGGATTTCTCATTCACCCGGCTATTTTATGGAAAACTGCCGGCATCTATTATGTTCCAACCACCGACCGATCTCTTTACTCAACGGGAATGGGATGTTATTTTCCTCCTATTACACAAATATACCAGTAAGCAAATCGGTAGGATGTTAAATATTTCCTATCGTACGGTTGAAACCCATATCTCACGCATATATAAACGACTTGGTCTTCATTCTACTCGTCAATTAGAAGATTATTGTCGTACCAATGATTATGATCTCTATGTACCAGAAAGGTTTGTGCATCCAGAAAGCAGAATGTTTCCCTGATCCTTAGATTAAAAGGAGCTTTTACTGATATGAAGAAGAACTATGCACTATCACCTCAGATTATTAATACAATGGAGATGGAAAATGAGCCGTGGGGAATAACGGATAGTTCTTCAAACTTTATTTACAGCAATGCAGCTAAAGAAAAAGGGGTAATAGCATGGACAATAAACTAATTATTTCATCTCAAGTTATTAATACATTGAAGCAAAGTAATGATCCGTGGGGAATAAAGGATAAAAACTCATGCTTTATTTATGGAAATTTGGCATTAAAATCTCTTAAGAATTTTTCAAGTTCATTTGAATTTGAAGGGCTTTATGAGCACGAGTTACCTTGGGATGGGGCCGAATTTGCCAAAGAATACATCGCTCATGATCAAAAGGTGATGGAAAAAGAAGAAAGAGTATGTTTGTTTTTAACACATACTTTTGGAAAAGAACAAATTCTTTCATCTTATTTTTTTGAAAAATATCCTCTTTATCATGAAAACGGAAGTTGTATGGGAACGATATATCATGGTTGGCAAGCTCAGGATTTCTCATTCACCAGACTATTTCGTGGAAAATTGCCAGCCAATATTATGTTCCAGCCACCGACCGATCTCTTTACCCAACGGGAATGGGATGTTATTTTCCTGATGTTACACCAATATACCAATAAGCAAATCGGTATAATGTTAAATATTTCCTACCGTACGGTTGAAAACCATATCTCACGTATATGTAAACGAATTGGTCTTCATTCCAGTCGGCAATTGGAAGAATATTGTCGCACCAATGATTATGATCTCTATGTGCCAAAAAGATTTGTGCAATCTGGAAGCAGAATGCTCCCTTAACCCTTAGATTAAAAAGGAGTTGTTACTAATATGAATAAGAACTATGTTATCTCTCCTCAGATTATTAATACAATGGAGATGAACAATGAGCCGTGGAGAATAACGGATAGTTCTTCAAACTTTATTTACAGCAATGCAGCTAAAGAAAAAGGAGTAATACATGGACAATAAATTAATTATTTCATCTCAAGTTATTAATACATTAGAGCAAAGTAATGATCCTTGGGGAATAAAGGATAAAAATTCATGCTTTATTTATGGTAATTTGGCATTAAAATCTATTAAGAATATTTCAAGTTCATTTGAATTTGAAGGGTTTTATGATGATGAAATACCTTGGGATGGAGCCGAATTTGCCAAGGAATACATCGCTCATGATCAAAAAGTGATGGAGAAAGAAGAAAGAGTGTGTTCACTAGAGACACATGTATTTGGGAAAGAACAAATTCTGTCATCCTACTTTTGTGCAAAATATCCTTTTTACCATGAAGACGGAAGTTGTATGGGAACGATATATCATGCTTGGCAAGCTCAGGATTTTTCATTCACTCGGTTATTTCGTGGAAAACTTCCAGCTTCTATATTATTTCAACCACCGACTGATCTCTTTACTCAACGAGAATGGGATGTTATTTTCCTGATGTTACAAAAATATACCAATAAGCAAATCGGTATAATGTTAAATATTTCCTACCGTACAGTTGAAAACCATATCTCACGCATATGTAAACGAATTGGTCTTCATTCCAGTCGGCAATTGGAAGAATATTGTCGCACCAATGATTATGATCTCTACGTGCCAAAAAGATTTGTGCAATCTGGAAGCAGAATTCTCCCTTAACCCTTAGATTAAAAAGGAGTTGTTACTAATATGAATAAGAACTATGTTATCTCTCCTCAGATTATTAATACAATGGAGATGAACAATGAGCCGTGGGGAATAACGGATAGTTCTTCAAACTTTATCTACAGCAATGCAGATAAAAAAATTTATTCATAATGTTAAACAATTATTTGATTATAAACTACCCTAGGGTTTGGGGTAGTCGTGAGTTAAATAGATTATAAGATCAAATATCTAATTTTAAGGCTAGAAAGAGGAATGATAACATGGAAAATGAATTAATTATTTCATCTCAAGTTATTAATACAATGGAGCAGAGTAATGATCCTTGGGGAATAAAAGACAAGAACTCATGCTTTATTTATGGTAATTCAGCAACAAAACAGTTCATTCATGATTTTAAAAAATCATTTAATTATGAAGGGCTTTATGATGATGATCTCAACTGGGATGGAGCTGAATTTGCAAAAGAATTTATTGCTCATGATAAAAGTGTAATGGAAAGAGGAGGAAGGGTATGTTCTCTTGAAACACATCTGTTTGGCAAAGATAAATTTCTATCGTCTTACTTTTGTGAAAAAACGCCTATTTACCATGATAACGGGGATTGCATAGGAACTATATATCATATGTGGAAAGCTCAGGATTTTTCATTCACCCGGCTATTTTATGGAAAACTTCCTGCTTCTATATTATTTCAACCACCAACTGATCTCTTTACTCAACGGGAATGGGATGTTATTTTCCTCCTATTACACAAATATACCAGTAAGCAAATCGGTAGGATGCTAAATATTTCCTATCGTACGGTTGAAACCCATATATCACGTATATATAAACGAATTGGTCTTCATTCTACTCGTCAATTAGAAGATTATTGTCGCACCAATGATTATGATCTCTACGTGCCAAAAAGATTTGTGCAACCTAGAAGCAAAATGTTTCCTTGACCATTAGATTAAAAAGGAGTTTTTACTGATATGAAAAAGAATTATGCACTATCACCTCAGATTATTAGTACAATGGAGATGAACAATGAGCCGTGGGAAATAACGGATAATTCTTCAAACTTTATCTACAGCAATGCAGATAAAAAAAATTTATTCATAATGTTAAACAATTATTTGATTATAAACCACCCTAGGGTTTGGGGTAGTCGTGAGTTAAATAGATTATAAGATCAAATATCTAATTTTAAGGCTAGAAAGAGGAATGATAACATGGAAAATGAATTAATTATTTCATCTCAAGTTATTAACACCATGCAACAAAGTAATGAACCTTGGGCAATCAAAGACAAAAACTCATGTTGGGTTTTTGGTAATTTGGCATTTAGACAAATCCAAAATCTCCCAGATTTATTTGATTATGAAGGGAAAAATGATAGTGAACTCCCCTGGAACGGGGCTGAATTTGCAAAAGAATTCGTTATTCACGATAAAAATGTTATGAAACAAGAGAAAAGAATATGCTCACTTGAAACACATACATATGGGAAAGATAAATTTCTATCATCTTATTTTTCGGAAAAATATCCAATCTATAATGATGAAAACGAATGTATCGGTCTCTTTCTCCATGCATGGAAAGCCCAAGATTTCTCACTTACTCGACTATTTTATGGAAAACTTCCTGCATCTATATTATTTCAACCACCGACTGATCTCTTTACTCAACGGGAATGGGATGTTATTTTCCTCCTATTACACAAATATACCAGTAAGCAAATCGGTAGGATGCTAAATATTTCCTATCGTACGGTTGAAACCCATATATCACGCATATATAAACGAATTGGTCTTCATTCTACTCGTCAATTAGAAGATTATTGTCGCACCAATGATTATGATCTCTATGTACCAGAAAGGTTTGTGCATCCAGAAAGCAAAATGTTTCCTTAACCATTAGATTAAAAGGAGTTCTCACTAATATGAATAAGAACTATGTCATCTCCCCTCAGATTATTAATACAATGGAGCAAAGTAATGCCCCCTGGGCAATAAAAGATAAAAACTCATGCCACATTTATGTCAATCAGGCATGTAAACGTCTTCTCAATATTTCACGTTCTTTTGATTTTGAAGGGCTTTATGATAATGAATTACCCTGGAATGGGGCCGAATTTGCCAAAGAATACATCGCTCATGATCAAAAGGTGATGGAAAAAGAAGAAGGAGTATGTTTGCTTGTAACACATACTTTTGGAAAAGAACAAATTCTGTCATCCTATTTTTTTGAAAAACATCCTCTTTATCATGAAGACGGAAGTTGTATGGGAACTATTTATCATGGCTGGCAAGCTCAGGATTTTTCATTCACCCGATTATTTCATGGAAAATTACCCACCAATATTATGTTCCAGCCACCGACTGATTTATTTACTCAACGGGAATGGGATGTTATTTTCCTCCTATTACACAAATATACCAGTAAGCAAATCGGTAGGATGCTAAATATTTCCTACCGTACGGTTGAAAACCATATCTCACGCATATGTAAACGAATTGGTCTTCATTCCAGTCGTCAATTGGAAGAATATTGTCGCACCAATGATTATGATCTCTATGTGCCAGAAAGGTTTGTGCATCCAGAAAGCAAAATGTTTTCTTAACCCTTAAATTAAAAAGGAGTTGTTACTAATATGAAGAAGAACTATGTCATCTCTCCTCAGATTATTAATACAATGGCGCAGAGTAATGAGCCCTGGGGAATAAAAGATAAAAACTCATGCTTTATTTATGCCAATCAAGCATGTAAACGTGTTCAAAATATTTCAAGCTCTTTTGACTATGAGGGGCTTTATGATTATGATCTTCCCTGGGATGGAGCCGAATTTGCTGAAGAATACATGACTCACGACAGAATGGTGATGGAAAAAGAAGAAAGGATGCGTTCACTTATAACACATGTACATGGAAAAGAACAAATTCTTTCATCTTATTTTTTTGAAAAACATCCTTTTTATCATGAAGACGGAAGCTGTATAGGAACAATATATCATGGTTGGCAAGCTCAGGATTTTTCATTCACCCGACTATTTCGTGGAAAATTACCCGCCAATATTATGTTCCAGCCACCGACCGATCGCTTTACTCAACGGGAATGGGATGTTATTTTTCTGATATTACACAAATATACCAGTAAGCAAATCGGTATAATATTAAATATTTCCTACCGTACGGTTGAAAACCATATCTCACGCATATGTAAACGAATTGGTCTTCATTCCAGTCGTCAATTGGAAGAATATTGTCGCACCAATGATTATGATCTCTATGTACCAGAAAGGTTTGTACACCCAGAAAGCAGAATGTTTCCTTAACCATTAGATTAAAAGGAGTTCTCACTAATATGAAGAAGAACTATNTTACACAAATATACCAGTAAGCAAATCGGTATAATATTAAATATTTCCTACCGTACGGTTGAAAACCATATCTCACGCATATGTAAACGAATTGGTCTTCATTCCAGTCGTCAATTGGAAGAATATTGTCGCACCAATGATTATGATCTCTATGTACCAGAAAGGTTTGTACACCCAGAAAGCAGAATGTTTCCTTAACCATTAGATTAAAAGGAGTTCTCACTAATATGAAGAAGAACTATGTTATCTCTCCTCAGATTATTAATACAATGGAACAGAGTAATGAGCCCTGGGGAATAAAAGATAAAAACTCATGCTTTATTTATGTCAATCAGGCATGTAAACATCTTCAAAATATTTCAAGCTATTTTGACTATGAAGGGCTTTATGAACATGAATTACCTTGGGATGGAGCCGAATTTGCCAAAGAATATATGCTTCATGATCAAAAAGTCATGGAACAGGAAAAGAGAATATGTTCACTCGAAACACATTTATTCGGAAAAGAACAAATTCTATCATCCTATTTTCTTGCAAAATATCCTCTCTATCATGAAAACGGAAGCTGTATGGGCGTGATATATCATGGTTGGCAAGCTCAGGATTTCTCATTTACTCGGCTATTTCGTGGAAAACTGCCGGCATCTATTATGTTCCAGCCACCAACTGATCGCTTTACTCAACGGGAATGGGATGTTATTTTTCTCCTATTACATAAATATACCAGTAAGCAAATCGGTATAATGTTAAATATTTCCTACCGTACGGTTGAAAACCATATCTCACGCATATGTAAACGAATTGGTCTTCATTCCAGTCGCCAATTGGAAGAATATTGTCGCACCAATGACTATGATCTCTATGTGCCAAAAAGATTTGTACATCCAGAAAGCAAAATGTTTCTTTAACCCTTAGATTAAAAAGGAATCTTACTAATATGAAGAAGAACCATGCCATCTCACCTCAGGTTATTAATACAATGGAGCAGAGTAATGATCCCTGGGGAATAAAGGATGAAAACTCATGTTTTATTTATGCCAATCAAGCTAATTATCGTGTTCAAAATATTTCACGTTCCTTTGATTATGAGGGTCTTTATGATTATGATCTTCCTTGGGACGGAGCTGAATTTTCTGAAGAGTATATGGCCAATGATAAAATAGTAATGGAAAAAGAAGAACGAATATGCTCACTTGTAACACATAAATTTTTTAAAGAGCAAATTCTGTCCTCTTACTTCTTTGAAAAATACCCTCTCTATCATGAAGACGGAAGCTGTATAGGAACAATATATCATGGTTGGCAAGTTCAGGATTTCTCATTCACCCGACTACTTCGTGGAAAATTGCCCGCCAATATTATGTTCCAGCCACCGACCGATCTCTTTACTCAACGGGAATGGGATGTTATTTTCCTGATGTTACACAAATATACCAGTAAGCAAATCGGTACAATGTTAAATATTTCCTACCGTACGGTTGAAAACCATATCTCACGCATATGTAAACGAATTGGTCTTCATTCCAGTCGTCAATTGGAAGAATATTGTCGCACCAATGATTATGATCTCTATGTACCAGAAAGGTTTGTACACCCAGAAAGCAGAATGTTTCCTTAACCATTAGATTAAAAGGAGTTCTCACTAATATGAAGAAGAACTATATCATCTCCCCTCAGATTATTAATACAATGGAGCAGAGTAATGAGCCATGGGGAATAAAGGATGAAAACACACGCTATATTTATGTCAATCAGGCATGTAAACGTCTTCAAAATATTTCAAGCTCTTTTGACTATGAAGGGCTTTATGAACATGAATTGCCCTGGGATGGTGCCGAATTTGCTAAAGAATACATGGCCCATGACAGAAAAGTGGTGGAACAGGAAAAAAGAATATGTTCACTTGAGACACATATACATGGAAAAGAGCAAATTCTGTCATCCTACTTTTTTGCAAAATATCCTCTTTACCATGAAGACGGAAGCTGTATGGGCATTATATATCATGGTTGGCAAGCTCAGGATTTTTCATTCACCCGATTATTTCGTGGAAAACTTCCTGCATCTATATTATTTCAGCCACCAACCGATCTCTTTACTCAACGGGAATGGGATGTTATTTTCCTGATATTACACAAATATACCAATAAGCAAATCGGTATAATGTTAAATATTTCCTACCGTACAGTTGAAAATCATATCTCACGCATATGTAAACGAATTGGTCTTCATTCTAGCCGTCAATTGGAAGAATATTGTCGCACCAATGATTATGATCTCTATGTGCCAAAAAGATTTGTGCAATCTGGAAGCAGAATATTCCCTTAACCCTTAGATTAAAAAGGAATCTCACTAATATGAAAAAGAACCATATCATTTCTCCTCAGATTATTAATACAATGGAGCAGAGTAATGAGCCCTGGGGAATCAAGGATGAAAACTCATGCTTTATTTATGCTAATCAAGCATGTAATCGCGTTCAAAATATTTCACGCTCCTTTGACTATGAGGGTCTTTATGATTATGATCTTCCTTGGGACGGAGCTGAATTTTCTGAAGAGTATATGGCCAATGATAAAATAGTAATGGAAAAAGAAGAACGAATATGCTCACTTGTGACACATAAATTTTTTAAAGAGCAAATTCTGTCGTCTTACTTTTTTGAAAAATATCCTCTCTATCATGAAGACGGAAGCTGTATAGGAACAATATATCATGGTTGGCAAGTTCAGGATTTCTCATTCACCCGACTACTTCGTGGAAAATTGCCCGCCAATATTATGTTCCAGCCACCAACCGATCGCTTTACTCAACGGGAATGGGATGTTATTTTCCTTATGTTACACAAATATACCAATAAGCAAATCGGTATAATGTTAAATATTTCCTACCGTACGGTTGAAAACCATATCTTACGCATATGTAAACGAATTGGTCTTCATTCCAGTCGTCAATTGGAAGAATATTGTCGCACCAATGATTATGATCTCTATGTGCCAAAAAGATTTGTGCAACCTGGAAGCAGAACGTTTCCTTAATCCTTAGATTACAAAGGAGTTCTCACTAATATGAAGAAGAACTATGCAATATCACCTCAGATTATTAATACAATGGAGATGAACAATGAGCCGTGGGGAATAAAGAATAGTTCTTCAAACTTTATCTACAGCAATGCAGCTAAAAAAACTTATTCATAACTTTAACAATTATTTGATTATGAAGGGTTTTATGATAATGAACTATCTAGGATTTGGGGTAATCGTGAGTTAAGTTGATTATCAGATTAAATATCAAGAGACTAATTTTAAGGCTAGAAAGAGGAATAATACTATGAGTAGCAAGCTGATTTCATCGCAAGTCATTAGTACAATGGAGCAAAGTAATGATCCTTGGGGAATAAAAGATGAGAACTCATGCCTTGTTTATGTTAATTTGGCATTAAAATCTCTTCATAATGTTTCAAATTCTTTTAACTATGAAGGGCTTTTCGATGATGAAATTCCTTGGAATGGTGCTGAATTTGCTAAAGAACACGTGACTCAAGATAAAATAGTGATGGAAGAAGAAGAAAGAATATGTTCACTCGAAACACATCTATTTGGGAAAGAACAAATTTTGTCATCCTATTTTTGTGAAAAATATCCCCTTTACCACGAAGATGGAAGCTGTATGGGAACTATATTTCATGGTTGGCAATCCCAGGATTTTTCATTCACTCGACTATTTCATGGAAAACTGCCGGCATCTATTATGTTCCAGCCACCGACTGATCTCTTTACTCAACGGGAATGGGATGTTATTTTCCTTTTGCTACAAAAGCATAGCAGTAAACAAACCGGTAAGGTGTTAAATATTTCTTATCGTACGGTTGAAACTCATATTTCACGGATATATGGAAGAATTGGGGTTCATTCTAGTGATCAATTGGAAGAGTATTGTCGCACCCATGATTATCATCTCTATATGCCAAAGAAATTTATCCATCCCAAAAACAGAGTTTTTCTTTAACCTTTAGAATAAAGGAGTTTTACTAATATGAAAAATAACTATGCACTATCACCTCAAGTTATTAATACAATGGAAATAAGTAATGAACCGTGGGGAGTCAAGGATAGTTCTTCAAACTTTATCTACGGTAATTCAGCCACAAAAAAATTTATCCATAATTTTAAAGCGTCATTTGATTATGAAGGGCTTTATGATCATGAATTGCCCTGGGATGGTGCTGAATTCGCCAGGGAGTTTATTCTCCACGATAAAAGTGTCATGACTAAAGGCGAAAGAGTCTGTTCACTTGAAACCCATGTTTTTGGGCAAGAGCAAACTTTGTCATCCTATTTTTGTGAAAAATTGCCTCTTTATCATGATAATGGTCATTGTATGGGAATTATGTACCATATGTGGAAGGCTAAAGAGTATTCATTGACCTGCCTACATCAATATTATGATAAATTACCGCCATCCTTGCTATTCCAGCCCCCCTCCGATCTTTTTACTCAACGGGAGTGGGATATTATCTTTCTCTTCTTACAGAAACAGCCCAAAAAACAGATTGGGAAAATATTGAATATCGCCTATCATGAGGTTAAAGAACATATGCTAAGAATATATCGCAAAATCGGGATTCACTCCAGTCAACAGTTGGAAGAGTATTTTCGAGCCAATAATTTTGAGCACTATATCCCAGAAAGGTTTTTATTGTCTTAGATTACGTATTATTCCCCAGTTTCTACATGCTACCTTTGTTAGTTATTTATTGATAAAATATACGGCCCTATGGAAATATGCTTTGCTTTCAATGATGTATTTACATTCAATAAGTTAAAAAAGCAATAATTATCTTAAAGGATATTTATGAATAAATCAGGATTAAAACAAGTCCCTTTTATTACCCGTCAGTTAACACATGTATGGGACAGAAGCCCTGATCCTTGGTTTGTAAAAGATAAGGAATCCCGCTTTATTTATGCAAATACCAAGTTTATTAAAATCATTCAGTTACCGGAAAACTTTAGTATTATAGGGTATACCGTTGACGAATTACCAATAGCTGTTAATGGTTTTGCCCATCACTTTAAAGAACATGATCGCAAGGTGTTAGAATGTATGCAGAAAGTATGCTCTGTCGGCACTTATCCTCAAGGTAATGGTCGGCCGCCTAAATCCTATTTTTGTGAAAAATATCCATTGATGAGTGAGGATAATCACTGTGTCGGCATTATCTCTCACGCCAGAGAATTAGAGCACTTTACGGTTTATCATTATATTAAAGAGCATATACCAACGTCAGCTAGCCTCAGGCCACCTAATGATTTGTTAAATGAGAAAGAGTGGATGGTTATTTTTCTATTTTGCTGTGGTATGAATAATAATGAAACATCCATTGAAATGAATGTTTCATGCCATGCGGTAGAAAAACATTTTGAAAGTATTTATGAAAAATTATCGGTCAGCTCATTGACTGAGTTACGATTACTTTGCAAAGAAAAAGGGTATGATCTCTATGTTCCATCAAGGTATTTTCTATCAATAGGCCATTTTATATTATAAATAATCGATTTTACTGTTAATTATTAATAATTCTATTAATTATTTAGATAATAATTAGGGATACAATTAATGACATCGCCAACCTTTACGTTAATTCAGGATTTATAGCCTATGGATTTAAAGATGCATCGCGACGGCAAGGGAATGAATCTACTCTCGCCGAAATAAGGCGGGAGGGGCGTTTCGACGGGACTAACGTCCCGTATAGTGTTTCACAACGTCGAGCATCGTCACACGCGCCGGCAAAATGAAAACGAGACCCAAGAACGGACTTGTTGTCTGCCTCTCATACTGATGGAAAGCGGTATATCGGGAATGGTTGAGGGTGTAGCAAGGAAGCAGCCTGTGCACAGCTTTGACTCAGCAGCCTTATCACTGTCTCCGCACCACTTCGATTAGGATTTATCCTTATCATCCGTCTCTCTAACGTGGGATCAGATTGGCGAAATGTACCAGATAACCGGTAAAACAGTGGCGGAATGTCAAACTTTGATTCAGCGCCCACCGGATATGGCAGTGCACCAAGCTGATGAGCAACATGAAGTACCTGTTCGGCAATCTCATCATAAAACTCCACCAGCAATACTTTCGATTGTGCATTGGCGATAAACGCCTGTTTCACCTGCGGTATGATCCCCTGATTAAGCCGGACCACTAATGTTTCACTCACCTGAGCCTGCACAGCATGCATCACCGGAGCAAATACCAATCCACGCAATACTTCCAATGCCTGAAATCCCTGTACCTGACTGCCACCGGAATACATACTACGCCGAATGCGCTCTATTGCCGCTTGTTGACCTACCACAACACCGATACCTTGCGGGCCAAACAGTTTAAAGCTGGAGAAGGCCGATAACGCCGCGCCCCATTCACAACCGATACGTTCCACTTTCATGGCAGCATAGTTATCGTCAACCAGAACCGGTAGTGATGCCGCATTCAGCAGTGATATAACGTCTGCCAGCTCATAAGCATCATCAATTTTCTGCCGCGTGTGTTGTACCAACCCCGCCACCGGTAAATGTTGCAAAATCGCAGCCCGTATTTGTTCGGATTGATTGAAATCGGCCCGCACCAGATGCAAGCCCATCTGCTCGGCAATAATCGCCGTCGAGGGATATAACGGCGCATCATGAACCAGCAAGCGATCACCCGCATTAAGTAATGCCGATAGCCCACAACGTATTGCCCCGGTTCCCGCCCCTTGTACTAACACAGCAGCCTCAGCAGAAAAGAAATCGGCAATGACCTGTTCAACACGTTGCGTTATTTGGGGCCGGTTCAATCCCGGCACCAGCCCTAAATCTCCGGTAGTGAGGAAATCCGCACCGGGAAAATGGCGGCAAATAATGTCAACTAAATGAAACTGTTTGTGCTGCGCCTGCTCCATGCTCAGACTAGGTAATGGATATGTGTTCAATATCTGTTCTCCCTCACTTTCCTCCCCCCTCTATTTTTATCATCACAAAATAAAGGGGGAGAACAGATAAATAACATTAGCTAACACCCCAACCACAATTGTTGCAATCGGCCCAATCGCCATTTCAACCAAAGGACGTTTAGCCGTACGGTTGAGTAGATAAATCCCCGCCACCACCATAAATCCCATGCCCGGCAGAATGGCGTTGGCAGCCATCATTCCCCCCACCAATAAGGCAACTTCTAACATGCGGGTAATAACAGTACGAATATGCTCACCACAAGCTTTGACGCCGGGATATTTATCCAACCAGATAGCAATTCTCGCCAGCAGTTTGATTTCCATAAACATAATCAAACTACCGGCAATGAAGGCAATCCACAGATTATTCGTGACTAATCCGGCGACGAATACAAACTTCATGCCGACCGGGCTATAAACCCCAGTAGCAATGGCTGTCATACCGACTAACGGCACAAAGCTGATCGCTCTGGCAAGCGCCACCAGCATGGCATTAGCCCCTTCCCCCTGCGCCATCAGTTGCAAGGATACCGGACCTTCCGCCAGCAGACTGAGTGACATTGAAGCCGCTACCGCCGTCAAACCACCACTTAATACCAGCAACCAGATGTTATTTTGAATGCGCTGTATCCGCGTGGAGAATAACCCAACCAGCGTCTCATTCGCCCCTTTGGCCGGAGCAGATCCCTCGCCAGCTTTGGGAACACGCTGTTTCATCGCGAAGTAGAACATCACAATCATTGAGATCAGCAGGGCTATCCCGTTAGGATCCAATTGCACCGGTTTGCTCAGAGCCCCACCAAAACTTAATGATCCTACCGCTTTGGTCGCGATATACCCCACCAATGTTGCAATCAGTACCCATATTCCTTTGCCATATCCGTATTGATAGGCCACAACAATCGCAGGAAATAGTGCAAAGCAGGCTACGATAGGATCGCCAACTTTACTCAGGTTGCCCATGAAATTAACCGGTAAATGGGCAAAGATATCGACAACCGATCGTAAACCGGTCATCAAGGCAACGGCATACAGCGCTCCCAAGACAGCAGAAAGTATGAAACCTTTTTTACTGTTTGCACACCAAGTACCAATGACATCGGTTCCCAATAATAAGCTATGCACCAGAATAATCGGGGCAGTCAGCGAGAACGGAATACCAAAGCCGATAACTAACCCAAAACTTAGGGCAAAACTGGTGGCAGCCAGGGTTTTACGATTCATACGCCCTTCCAGATGTTCCGGCATTAAAGGACGTAGCCCATCATGAAATACTGCAATACCGCGGTTAGCCATCATGGCAGATATCCCACCAATCACCGCCAATAAACCCGCTTTAAATGGATCAATTTCCATTAAACGGGTGAAAAATTCATATTCCATTTTCCTCTCCTTATGAAAAAAGAATAGCCTTGATAATTACCGGAATAACCGCGTCTATATCCTGACCGGTAAAACCAAATGCGGTTTTCCCGGCGTTTACATGGGCAATAATTTCTTCATCAGGCAGGATCTTGCCTGGCATACTGACGGTGGCGCATTTGTCAATACCAACAATAGCAATTGCCATTGCCAAAGCGCCTCCACCGGTATTACAGGCACCAAAATAGTAATCCGCATCACCACTCTTAAGCGCCATAGCGGCATCTATGTCACTCATCACGGTAATGGATGAGGCTTTATCGCCAGCCAGATGGCGTAAAGTTTCAGCAATTTTTTCTTTCTCAATTTGCCCTCCAATAACAAATCTCATAGGTTTTTCCTTTAGTTGAAAAATAGCATTGGGTTATCACGTAACATCAAATCAATATCGGTTTGCGTTAATCCAGCCCGGTTTAGCATCGGCACAAAGGTGGTGATTAAATAATCAAATCCATTGCCACCATTGGCTTTTAAATGAGAACGACGGGTAATATCCATCGATAACATGACGCGGTTAAGCAAGCCACGTTGGGCCAAGGTCTGTAACATAGCGATCCGCTTTTCATCCGGGTAGTAATCGTTTTTGCCAATCGTGTCGAACTGGATATAGGCCCCCTGTTCAATGATGCGCAAGATGTTGTCCAGATTATCTTTAAGATCACAGTGACCAATAACTACACGTTCAGCATCTACACCGTGCTTTTTCAGTAACGCCAGTTGTTCAAGGCCCATCGTGCTTAATGTCGTATGCGTCGAAACAGGACGCCCGGTTGCCAGATGAGCTATAGCCGCAGCATGAAAGACTTTCTCTTCATCCGGCGTAATTACCCCTTTACTGGAACCAATTTCCCCGATCACTCCGGCTTTCAGCGTTGTATCGTCGATACCCTGCTCAATCTCAGCGATCATTTCATCCGCCAGTTGTCGAGCTGTGGTATGTGCTACATGTTCAGGAAAAAAGGCAGATTGGTAATAGCCAGTTGAAACTATTACATTAATGCCGGAGTCCCGCATCAGATCCAGCATAAACTGTGGGTTACGTCCCATGTAACGATTGGTCATCTCCACAATATTGTGTACACCCAAGCTGACCAGTGTTTTCATCTCTTCACAAATCAGCTCGTATTGATCCAGTCGGCAGTCAATGTTGTTTTTAAATGATGATAAATCGAGATGCAGGTGCTCATGTACATAGGTATAGCCGGACGCGTCAATTCTGTTTTTCTGGGTCATGAGTAAGGCGGTCCGCAGACGAAGAGAGTGGAACTGTGTCTGTTCACAGACCATGTTCTCCATTAATCGGGATAGGGTTTCCCTGGCTGTCATAAAGCCCTTCCAAGACCGGATGCCCTGACTGGATACCGCTAACTAACGCCACATCACTGCGGGTAGCAAATATCTGGGTGCGAAAACACAGCACGACAGCACAGCCGACCGGAAATTCACCGCTCAGAGGAAAGTGGTAATCAATACTGGTGTTATCCATCGGTAACAGGTGCGTGGCGGCGATCTGGCCGTTTGGCAGGAATATCAGCGCGTTATGCGCCCGTCCACGACGGTAATAACCGCCCCCATAGCAGTAACTGTTACCGTTAAATCGGTGGGATATTTCCGTCAGATAGAGCATAGCAATGCGTTCTGGCTGCTCTCCCCGAAAATTGGCAAGGATGGTTCCTGTTAGCGCATGCCCGGGCTCGGTATGGGTCACGCCATACTTTGCCAGTAACGGCAGTGTGCTACAGCTTGACGCCGATGGCGCATTTATCTGCGTCACCTCAACCCCAGTTTGTCGTAAAATGTCTTTTGCTTTCAGTAAAGTAAATAAGTTTGGCGCCGGCAGTGTCTGCTGCTGATCCTCTTGCCACAGCAAGCAAGGAAAATGTGTCAACCCCGTCAATTTTACACCGGGCATTGCCATAATGTGCTGAACGATGGTGTGCAATTCCGACAAGTGAAAACCCGCTTCCTGACCCGGATATAAATGGTCATGATCATCGTAGATTTTCAGCATAATGCGTTGCACATTTCCCTCACGCCGCGCCAGACTGGAAATTTCCTCCGCTTTTTCTAAAGAATATACTGTGATCACTTCCGGATGTTGCTGCATCACTGAGGAGACCATATTACGAGGGATCTGTACCAGATGGCCTGCATGAGTCACCGGGATCTTCCCACTCATCAAGGCTCTAGCCTCTTTAAAATCCACCGCGGTGACACCCTGATAACCCAATTCCATCAGTTTACGTGCCAACCAGGAGTTACGCCCAACCTGTTTGGTCATCAGATAGAGAGCAATGCCATAATGCTCCGCTACCGCAAGCAATCGTCTGGCATTTTCTAAAACCTGATCCACGTCAATCACATAAGTATCAGGCAGTAAGACCCCTTGCGCCCATAATGTCTGGGCTGCCTCAATCAGTGCCGGATTTTGTTTGTTCAGTGCATGTATAAACATGCAGTACCTCCTGTACTCCTTCGGCGATCAATGCCACTGCATTAAGTTAGATGTTAAATCATCATTTTTTTGAATATTTGATGGAAAAAAAATTCCCTCATCTCTATGGTGGTATTATCACTGCCCCTTTGCCGCCCAAAGGCTAAACAAGTTTGCCAGCAGATAACCCTCTTCACAGGGATGTAATTGCACGTCAAAATGTGCCAGCAGCGAAGCGTTAATTGCTTGCAAATGAGAAAAGATTCTCGATTGACGCACTTCCATCAGCAGTTCATTATCCATTGAACTGATTTGTTCTCCCCGGCGTGAGCGCATTAACGCGTTGGCCATATGTGTTATTACTATTTCCCCTAACGCATTCCTGACAGGAATTTCCCAATCGTTTTCAAGCTGCGCCACAACTTGTAACATGCCATCATGAATATCCTGATCAATGACATTTCCCTGATAGAGCAGATTCAGCCGATTTTCCACGCGTTAACGCCATCCATGCCAAATTAATAACTTGGGTCCTGTTGACCTGCCAGTACACGTTGTTGATGAACTAATAACTCTGTTGTATTTACCATCGTGCGTAAAAGTTGTTGCATCAGAATGTCATCAGCTCTGGTTAAAATCACCGCTTCAGAGGCTCGGGTAAAACATGCACTTCCACTGAGCGGTACTGCAATAAGCTCTCTGGAACTGAGTTCAACTTCTCTGCTGACGTTCCAGATCACGGCATCAATGTCACCTTTCGCGACCTTATACAGGCTCTCGTGGTAAGAAATATCCACCAACGTGATATCCTGCCCGGCAAAGTACACTTCAGTCATGATTTTCTGGTCGGCAGAACGATGATCCAACCCAACACGACGGATATTATGTTCACCTCCTTTGCGATAAATCAGTTGGTGTGCACCAACATAGGTATGTGGCCCCAATTCAAGTACAGTACAAACATCACCTTGTTCCAGATAAGTTTGCGCCGCCAAATGTGATACCACCGCCAAGTCATAAATACCCTTACGCAAGCATTCCACCCTGGCATCTGAACCTCTCATGTGGGCGAAGTAAAATGGAATGCCCTCAAATTGCGCTTTCAGCCCGCTCGCCAGCCCTTCGTACAATCGGGTATAAGGCAGCGGCATTGCACAAACTACGTTGCTAATATCAGCATGGGCTAACAGTGCTTTGTGATCCATACTGACCAAATAGCTACCATTACGCCCTCGTCGTTCCACATAAACCGCGCCAGAACTCTCCAGTTTTTTTAATGCAAACTGAACTAACCCAACAGATAACCCATAGTCAGATGACAGCTCTTCAATCGTTTTCAACCGATTACCACAGCGCTCACCTAGCAGATAACGTGCCAGACACGCTTGAGCAACCCCCTCTTTTTTAAGCAGCCCATGACTCATAATAATTCTTCATTTTTTTGAATATATTTATATCCAATTTAAGCAGGCAAATGACAATCGAAAAATAGTAAAAATGCGAATGAGGTCACGAATAAATAGGTAATTTTCTGAAATTTCAATGATTTTAGTTTGATAATTAATAATTTCTGTTTTTATGGTTTAGTTGTGGTCGTTTCTGGACGCTTAAGCAGTGCATAGATAAATCCTGCCAACAAAGTACCGACAATAATCGACATCAAATAACCCAGTATTGGTGTGATAGCACCTGGAATCAACAGCACAAACAGGCCACCGTGCGGTGCCATTAATTGCGCACTTATTGCCATAGAGATCGCTCCCGTCACCGCACCACCAACGATACAACATGGGAGCACACGTATCGGATCACGGACAGCAAAGGGAATCGCGCCTTCGGAAATAAAACAGAGTCCTAACACCAATGCGGCTTTACCACTTTCCCGCTGAACGTTATCAAACTTCTGCCGGGCAATCAGTGTTGCCACTCCCATCGCCAGCGGGGGAACCATCCCCGCAGCCATAATGGCCGCCATTGGCGCGTAGGTTTGTGAGCTAAGCAAGCCGACACCAAACGCATAGGCAGCTTTGTTTATCGCTCCCCCCATATCAGCACACATCATCCCGCCCAAAATGGCTCCTAGCAGGAGTGCGTTGGTTGTCCCCATGTGAGAAAGCCAATACGTTAGCCCCGCCATAATACCGGCGACGGGTTTACCAATAACGTAAATCATAATCAGGCCAGTGATCAGGCTAGCAAATAGCGGAATGATCAAGATCGGTTTCAATGCGGCCATACTCTGCGGCAATTTCACTTTGCTGTTAAGCAACTTCGCTACGTAACCGGCGAGGAAACCCGCAATAATACCGCCAATAAATCCCGCGTTCGTGCTAGTTGCCAGCATGCCGCCAATTAAACCGGGTGTCAGACCTGGGCGATCAGCGATCGAGAAAGCAATGTAACCTGCCAGTACAGGGACCATCAGCGCAAAAGCTGAGCTACCACCGATTTGCATTAACGCCGCCGCCAATGTACCCGATTCTTTAAATGCAGTGATGCCAAAAGCAAATGACAATGCAATGCACAGGCCACCCGCCACCACCATCGGTAACATGTAAGAGACACCCGTCAACAAGTGACGATAGATACCGGTATTATCTTCCCTCCGGTCAGTTTTAACCTTTTGCCCTTCCGGCTCGAAAAGCTTGGCTTCGGCTAGCGCCCTATCAAATTCTTGCGCTGTTTTCTTCAACGCCAGCCCGGTGGAGGTGCGGTACATCGGTTTTCCGGCAAATTTCGCCAGATCTACGTCAATATCGGCAACGACTAGCACCAGATCCGCTTTTTCTACCTCTTCCGGCGTAATCACATTACCCGCACCTACTGAACCACGCGTTTCCACCTTGACCCACCAACCGCGCTTTTTGGCTTCGGTTTCGATGGCCTCAGCGGCCATAAAGGTGTGCGCTACCCCTGTAGGACAAGCAGTCACCGCGACAATCCGTTTTGTATCACAACTGATGTCAGTTGCCGGTATCTGATACGGCTTGGCGTCAGCTTTTGCCTGCTGAAAGAAATTTTTCGGCGCATGCAATGCCTGTTCCGTGTCACCGAGATAAACAAGCTTACCGTTCAATGTGTTATCGGTGGGGATGCGACTGCCGGTCACGACCACCAAATCGGCCTCTGCTGGATTTTCTGTTAGTATCTGCCCGATTTCCGCCGCAGCGGCACTGAGGATTGTTTTCACCAGATAACTTCCGGCAAGTCCGAGTGAAGGATCAACGATAAGCAGCATTTTCATCATGCTTCTCCTGCTGTTAGCTAAAAGGGTTGTATACCCGTCATCTTTCAAGTTGCCTCTTTGTTGGCTGCACTCACTCACCCCAGTCACATCGTTATCTATGCTCCCGGGGATTCGCTCCCTTGCCGTCGCGATGCATCTTGAAATCCATAAGGTATAGATCGACGTGCGCCATTATCACGGCAAATGGAGGATTTCTACTCTCGCGGCCCCTCGCCCAAACCGGAGGCCACCGCTTCACCAATGGCCGCTATCGCCTGCGGCGCATCATCACCATTGGCAGTAATGTGAAGCCGATGGCCTTTTTTAGCGCCCAATGTCATGATTTTCATCAGACTACGGCCGTTTACCGGTTGACCGGCACCATCAAGATTGATGAGGGTAATTTCACTGGAAAATTGCCGGATAACATTGACCAACACAGCACCTGGGCGAGTATGTAAGCCATGTTCGTTGCACAGGACAAATTCCCCGCTGGATATGGTGCTCTGCGCCAGTGCGCCGCTGGTCAGTAATGCCAGCACTGTCGGCGCATCAGCTTTCAGCAAACATTCCGCTTTTTGTGCTAATAGCAAGTTACTTAGGTGGTGCAACACACTTAGCGGTTGGTCGTCAGCAACCGCCACCGTCAGCAACATCACCACCGGCTCGTTATCCCGCGTGAATAATCGGCTCACTGCTACAGCGCTGGTTAAGTTACCGTCGGGGCTATCACTGAGCCAAATGCCCTGCCCAAGATCCAGTGGCTTACTGTTAATCACTTTGCTGACAAAGGTCGTATCCACGGCTCCCGCTCGCTGTAACCGCCCGGCATTCAATGCCTGTAATGTCATCAGATCGCAGGCATTAACATCTAACGTAATCAAGCTGGTATCGAATTTGAACTCAGGCTGCTGAACTTCTCCCATTAGCAAGCTATGCAGTGCCTGTGCTGACTCAATAGTTTTTAGCTGTTTTGCAATACGATCATCACTCAGTAAGTGTGTTAACTGGCGCAGTAGTGCCAAATGCTCATCGGAACGCGCGGCGATACCAATAACCACATAACACATCGCGCCTTGATCCCATTCAACACCCTGTGAGAAGTGAAATACCTGTACATCGGTTTTCATGACCAGATCACGAGTATCTAACGTGCCATGGGGAATGGCGATACCGTTGCCAAGGTAGGTGGAAATTTGCTTTTCACGTTGCAACATGCCGTCAACATAGGCATCACCGACGTTACCATTCGCGGCTAACATGGCCGCCACCTGGCGAATGGCATCCTCTTTACTGGTCGCTATTGCGCCTGTATGGATATTTTGCAGAGCCAACTGGAACATAATTTTCTCCCTATTACCAAAAATAGAATCGTTTCAGTTTACGCAGAGAAAAAAGCATTAAGTCCATAGAAAGAAAAAGAGATAAAAAACTGAAACGTTTCAACGAGTGTGGAACATGACTAATTTTCATTCAATACTTATGTGAAATAAAATCGCAATTTTTTGAGATTACTCACATTTTTCCAGCCATCGTTTTTTGTCTATCTCCGGTTTAAGAGATTTGGTAAACCTTGAGGGTTCTGTGAAACATTTTTTTTATCGACAGAGGGAACAGATTTAACCGCATTTATAAATGTAGTGGTCAACTCATTCCGAAACGCTTATTTAGAAGAGTTAGTTTTACAGCGATGGTAAGAACTCTCAATATGAGAATATTAAACGTCACGCTATTTAAGATGGTCTAAGATGGTCTAAGATGGTCTAAGATGGTCTTTATGTATGCGCCTTAACAGGCGCATACATCAGAATCGCTTATTCAGTTGGACAAGGATTTTCATTTGGGACGTAATCAAAGTGTAATTCTCGGTGCCGATTCCTTTTTACACCCCAAACACCGTGGAAACGCTCTGCATTACTGGCAGTATAGCGTACTGTATGGCGAATATTACTGTGCCCAAGATAATCTTGTATCAACCGAGTATCTATCCCCCTATCTGCAAGTGCAAAACCACAGGCATGGCGCAACATGTGCGGATGAGAGCCTACGGAAATATTAGCCAATCGTCCTAATTGACTAATAAGTTGATAAATGCGCTGGCGAGTCAGTGGGTTTCCGCTGCGTGACAGAAACAACCAATCACTTTCTGCCCCTCGGAAGGTTTTACGGACTTTTAGCCACTCCCTGATCGCCTGGATTTCATAGCCTAACAGAGGATGAATAGTAGAAAATCCGCCTTTTAAACGCCGGATATACAAACTGCCATCTTCCAAATCCAGATCAGATATCCGTAGATACCTGGCTTCACTAACACGTAAGCCATGAACAAAACTCATGTATACCAGACAATAGTCGCGCTCCCCATTAGGGCCCTTTTTCGCCACTTCCAGCATTCTTTCCACTTCGTATTGCGTTAGATGTCTTCGCTGACCCATTATGGTCTATCCCAAATATTCTTTGTTGCAACGCATTTAACACGCTGCGTTATCTGTAACTGATTAAGACCCGGAACCAACCCTAAATCCCCCATAGTAATTAAACCTGCGCCAGAATAGCGGCAGATGACTGTATGAAACCTCTGTTTCTGTACTTGATCTATGCTCAAGCTGTGTAATGGATAGATATTCAATGTCTGTTCTCCGGTAATTTCCCCCTATTCTTACCATCACAAGGCCAAAAGAAAAATAGTGATTCAATTAACCGATCCCTACCCAATAAGGCTTTTTGGCTAAAATTACCAACAAAAATCGCTGCGATAGGCCCAATAACCATTTTAACAAAAGGACGTGTCCGTCAGATTGATGTCTGGTTCAAATCACTAAGGAAGGATGTTGATGCAGCAATGTTTTCCGGCTTCCAGCTTCCGATAAACATTTAATCTCTCTATACCCGTTATCCTTCAAGTTGCCTCTTTGTTGGCTGTGCTCACTCACCCCAGTCACATAGTTATCTATGCTCCCGGGGATCCGTTCCCTTGCCATCGCGATACATCTTGAAATCCATAGGGTATATATCTTTGCTAGAAGAAACCGGCGGGGCAGCAAATCTAACAAACTGGTAACACGGGTAGACGATCCTCTATACAGAATAATCTGGTATATCAGCTAGATACAATATTCAGCTTTTCAAACTACTACCAGATTTTATCCATATCGTCATCAATGATGCCTTTTATAAATTTTTTAAACCTCAATATTATGACCCATTATTGCCCTTCTCCGCCAATCATTTACAACAAAAATTAGTTTGCGAGCATAATCACACGTTTAAAAGTTACATGTTACTTTTCCCGTTATTTGTTATTTAAAACAATCGGGTAAGTGTCATTTTATCTCCCTATGCTGTTATTCTTAATCTGTCTCTTTAGTTTTATGTCATTAAATAATATCCATAGCAGGGAACAAAAATTTAATGAAAAGAATCATTAACACATTGCAAAACCTTGGCAAATCTTTGTATGGCCCGGTGTTAATTCTCCCTATTGTCGGGCTGTTTATTGCTTTTGGCAATGTATTGGGAAACGGTAACCTTGCAGAATATCTTCCATTTTTAAACCACGGGTTAATTCAGCAATCTGGCAAACTGATCGCCCAATCTGCTATTTCAATATTGAGCAATCTGGCGTTGATTTTTGCTGTTGGAATCCCTATCGGACTGGCAAAACGCAATAAAGGTTATGCCGCATTGATCGGTCTGGTTACTTTCGTCATTTTTATCAACGCCATGCACGTCACTTTAGCATTACAAGGAAAATTGGTGCCAGAAACGCAAATGCGCAATGTTGGTCAAGGAATGGTGCTAGGTGTGCAAGTATTGGAAATGGGGGCTTTTGCCGGGATATTGATCGGTGCACTGGCTGGCTATTGCTATAACCGTTATTCGTCAAAACAGTTTAATGGTGTAATGGCAATTTATTCCGGGCACTGTTTTGTTGCCATTCTGATGATCCCTCTGGCCGTTATATCGGGTTACTTAATGAGTGATATTTGGCCCTATGCGCAACGTAGCATCAGCGCCCTTGCGCATGGTATTCATGAGTCTGGGGCATTTGGCGTCGCTATATACGGCTTTCTGGAGCGCATTCTGATCCCCTTAGGTTTACATCATCTGGTTTACACGCCCTTTTTGTATACCGAATTAGGGGGCATTGCAGAGGTATGCGGCACTGTACATCAAGGAGCTCGTAATATCTATTTCGCTGAAATGGCCTGCCCGGCTGTACATCAACTCAGTCACAGCGTGGTATGGGATGCACGAGGGATCAGCAAGATGTTTGGCCTGACTGCCGCTGCACTGGCAATGTATGTGACTGCCCGCCCAGAAAAGAAAAGTACAGCAAAAGCTGTTCTCATCCCTGCCGCCATGACCACTTTTTTGTTAGGCGTGACCGAACCACTTGAATTTTCTTTCCTGTTTGTTGCTCCGCTACTATTTGGTGTTCATGCCGTGCTAACCGGTTTAGGTTTTATGCTGTTCTATCTACTCGGCGTACATGCTATCGGCGCTAATGGCATAATCGACTTCATACTGTACAACTTACCGCTCGGTACCGAAAAATCTAACTGGCCAATGTATATCGCCGTAGGGCTAATCATGTCGGTGATTTATTTCTTCGCATTCCGTTTCCTCATTTTACATTACGACCTGAAAACCCCGGGACGCGAAAATAACGATCAGGAAACACGCCTCTATAGCAAGCAACAGTATCAAGTTGCCAATGATGACAAACCAGGACAACAAATCATCTGTGGGTTAGGTGGTACAGCAAATATTGTCGCTATCGACAACTGCTACACCCGGCTACGCATAACAGTACATGACACCACGCTCATTGACAAAAACAGGCTTAAATCAACCGGCGCAAAAGGTGTCATCTGTCAGGGAAATAACGTTCAGGTAATTTATGGTCTGCACGTCCAAAAAACGCGTGAAGCCGTAGAAGAAGCACTTTAACAGGAGCATAAACATGGCTAACGCCCCTTTCATTTTAACTATCGCTGGTGGCGGTAGTACCTATACGCCAGGTATCGTAAAAAGCCTGATGGTACGGCTAAACGACTTCCCACTAGCAGAAATTCGTTTGTATGACATCGATACTCACCGACAAAACACTATCGCGCCGGTAGTAGAAAAGGTGATACGCGAACATAGCCAGACGATTCGCTTTGTCGTGACAAGCGAGGCAAAAACCGCCTTTAGTGGTACCCATTTTGTCTTTGCTCAGATACGCGTCGGTCAGTATAAAATGCGAGAACAGGACGAAAAGATCCCCTTACGCCACGGCGTAATTGGTCAGGAAACCTGTGGCCTTGGCGGATTGGCTTATGGTCTACGTACTATTATGCCAATGGTGAAACTGATCGATTTAGTGGAGCGCTACGCAGACAACGCTTGGATCGTAAATTACTCCAACCCTGCCTCTATCGTTGCTGAAGGAATACGCCGTCTACGTCCACACGCTAGCGTACTCAATATCTGTGATATGCCAGTGGCCGCTATGCGCAACATGGCAGCAATTTTAGACGTAGATCGCCACGATATGACTGTCGATTACTTTGGTCTGAACCATTTCGGCTGGTTTACCAAGGTATGGGTGAACGGAAAAGATCATTTGCCTGAATTGCGTCGCCATATCGCTCAGCATGGTTTACTGACTGCTAATGCCGCACAGACAGATCCGCAACATGCCGATCCGTCATGGGTTAAAACCTGGCGTAATATCAAGCCGCTCATGGACCATTTTCCTGATTATGTGCCTAACCCCTATTTGCAATACTATCTGATGCCAAACCATATTGTTGAGCACCAAAATCCTGACTATACCCGTGCCAATGAAGTGATGGACGGGCGCGAAAAAAAGTTGTTTAAAGCAGCGGCTGAGTTTAAACATACAGGAATTTTACCCGACGCTTTCCATGTAGGGGTACATGGCGCTTTTATTGTTGATGTAGCATGTTCACTGGCTTTTGATTTGCGCCAACGCCATTTGGTCATTACCGAAAACAGAGGCGCTATCGCTAACTTACCTTATGATGCAATGGTGGAAGTACCTGCATACATTACCGCTCAAGGCCCTGAACCGGTATGTATAGGGAACGTACCACTGTTCCATCAAGCGCTGCTAGCGCAACAACTGGCTTCAGAACAGTTGTTAGTGGAAGCGGCATTAGAAGGTAGCTATGAGAAAGTGCTGCAAGCATTCACGCTGAATCGTACCGTCCCTACCATGCAACAAGCCAAAGCGATTCTGGATGAAATGATCGAAGCCAACCAGGGTTATTGGCCTACGCTTAATCCAGCCTGGCACCAAGGTGAAGCAATTTAACCCATATTTAACCTATAATCTGCCTTTCTTACATAGTAAAGCAGATTTTTATGCGAGCCGGCTCACTATCCGACAATCACTATCTTGAGGAGATTAAGAAAATTCACCACAATTCAATTACCGAACAGCCGAACATATACCCTATGGGTTTCAAGATGCATCGCGGCGGCAAGGGAGTGAATCCCCGGGAGCGGGAGCATAGATAACGATGTAACCGGGGTGAGCGAGTGCAGCCAACAAAGAGGCAACTTGAAAGATGACGGATAATCGATTAGCACCCTTATTACAGCACAGCGAAAGAATAACTCGCGCGGAATACCGCGTATTATCCTATTTAACCGCGCATCCATTGTTAATTGGGCAAATTACAGTACGTGAGCTGGCAAAAGCTACGTTCATTTCTCCCGCCACTATTATGCGTTTATGTCAGAAACTGGGGTTCAGTGGCTATAGTGAATTTATTTGGTACTGTAAACAATTACTGTCCAGTGGAACGTCTATTTCCGGGAATATTCAGCCCCATCATACTGAGATAATTCCTGATGCATTTGAACACTTCGTGACTAATTACCGTAAAACTTTCTCTTTAATTACACCAGAAAAAATGTCACGCTTTAGCACTCTGCTACGTGAGAAAGAGAATTTTTTTCTCTATAGTGCCGGTTTCTCCAGACTATTTGCCGATTACTTGACGCAAAAATTGCAAATATTAGGGAAAACTGCTTTTAAATCCGGCCCAGGAGATAGCCGTAAGATTTTCCTAAGTAATGCGGTGAAATATGAAGTTTTTATTGCTATCTCTCGCAGCGGCCAGACAGAACAAGTATTGGATAAAGTACGCATTGCTCATAATGTTGGTATGACAGTCATTGCATTTACCCGCTCATCTGCTAATCCATTAGCTTCACTGGCTGATGTGCACTTTGCACTGTATGACGAGGCAATTTATTTCGATGCAGAAATCAACGAAATAACTTCATTCGAGTCTAATCTGATCATGCTCATTGATTTACTATTATTACAAGCAACGTCTTAATTCATTGAGTACAAGCCATACAACATGATCTCGACAGACAAAGAAAAGGAAAATAAAAACAGAGAAAGAGATGTTAAGGATTAAATCAAACCTGTATAAAGACGATTTAAATAATTTCAGAACTAAACAATATTAATGCTTATGTTTTTTTACATAGAGGTATTTTTTTACATAGAATAATAAGCCATTTAATTAACAGATATGTGTAAAAATCGATAAATTTTATTTCTCTACGAATTAATTATTGCAATCTCTTATATAATCAGGTTATTTTAAGTGTAATCATTAAAAAAACGTTTCAGATAATGATTTAAAGACTCATTAAGGAGTTGCCATGTTAAATATAAAAAACAAACAAAATAATATCACTCCGCAATTAGTTTACATGTGGGAAAATAGTCATGATCTTTGGGAAACTAAACATTGCCGGTCAACATTTATCTATGCAAATCCGTTTTTTTGCCAACGACTCAACTTATCTGAAAATTCTGATATTATCGAATTTTCAGCAAGTGAGTTACCCTTGCCTATTGCAAAATATGAAGATTCAGGAAGTTGTATTAATACTCTCTTTGATACCAATAAAGCAAAAGATTTTTCTCTAACCTGTCTGTGTTTTACAAAAATACATCGGCCAAAAACAAAAAGAATATACCCTATTGATTTCAAGATGCATCACGGCGGCAAAGGAGTGAATCCCCGGGAGCATAGCAAACTATGTGACCGGGGTGAACGAGTGCAGCCAACAAAGAGGCAACTTGAAAGATGACGGGTATATTGTTGCCTTAACGATGTTGATCGCGCGCGACACACCAGAAAAATTTTTGCCACAAGAAAGTATTATATTTTCCTAAATCAAAATATTACACAAATATGACTAGAAAAAACTCAACTACCTCGTTACAAATAATCAACACATTGGCAGCAAGCAATGAACCGTGGGGAGTAAAAGATAAATCTTCCTGTTTCCTCTATGGTAATGATGCATTAATTAAACTCCAAAATATAAATGCCAACTATGATTATGAAGGTAAATATGATAGTGATATTCCCTAGAGGGCAATGAATTTGCCAAAGATTTTATTACACATGATTTGCAGGTAATAAAAAATAGAGAAAGTATTTTATCATTAGAGACACATGTATTTGGACAAGATAAAGTTTTATCATCTTATTTCCAAGAAAAATTTCCACTCGATGATGATAAAGGTGAATGCATCGGTATTCTTTTCCATGCCTGGAAAGTTCAGGATAATTCACTGACTCGGCTATTTCACAGTAAACTACCTCCTTCTATTATGTTTCAATCGCCGACTCATCTCTTGACTGAACAGGAATGGGAAGTTGTCTTTCTTTTTCTACAAAAATACAATAGGACACAAATCTGTCAATTACTCAAAATTTCAGATAAAACCATAGAGGAATATATAAGAAAGATTTATAATAAATTGAAAGTTAACTCAGACTCACAACTGGAGGAATATTGCCGACTAAATAGTTTTGATCTCTATGCGCCAAAAAGGTTCTTATTGTCTTACTTATAAATATCGTCTATTTATTCAAATTTTTTATACCCTATGGATTTCGAGATGCATCGCGACGGCAAGGGAACGAATCCCCGGGAGCATAGATAACTATGTGACCGGGGTGAGAGAGTACAGCCAACAAAGAGGCAACTTGAAAGATAACGGGTATATAAGGTAATAATGTTATAAAGGTCAAATATGAGTCAATCAGGATGTAAAAAAGCCCCTTTTATTACTCCTCAATTAACTAATATGTGGGATAAAAGCTCAGAACCATGGTTTGTAAAAGATAAGGAGTTCCGCTTTATTTATGCGAATAAAATGTTTATTAAAGCTAATAAGCTACCTGAAAATATTGATATTATTGGGTATACCGATAAAGAATTACCTTCGCCAGTTAGTCAATTCTCTCATCTTTTTGAGGAGCATGATCATAAGGTGTTACAGGGTATGCAACGAATATCATCTCTTAGCACTTACCCTCAAGCAAAAAATGAACAAGCCACATCCTATTTCTGTGATAAATATCCGTTAATGGATGAAAATAAACAGTGTATTGGCATAATTGCTCACGCAAGAGAAATACATAACTTTACTGTATCTCATTATATGGAGAACAATATCCCTATATCAATTCGATTTCAAAAACCTAACAATATATTAAAAGAGAAGGAATGGATAATCATTTTTTTATTCTGCCGTGGCGTTAGTAATAGATATATCGCTGACGAAATGAAAATTTCATATCGTACTGTGGAAAAGTATTTCGAAAGTATCTATGAGAAACTATCAGTTAGCTCAGCAATTGAGTTAAGAACACTTTGCAAAGAGAATAGTTATGATCTTTATATTCCCCCCCAATACCTTCAATCTATAGGCCATATTTTGCTATAAATAATCGATTTCATTATTACATATTTCTCTCTGACCTGTTTAATTAACCTGAATTTTACTTAAATTCCCTCTAACTGATATACGGATAACAATTTGATAAATCAAAATAAAGGGCTAAAAACGTGACTAAATAATCATTTTTTTGAAAATTTACTTTTCTATTTCTGTTGAAGACTTTATATAAAAAACGATGAAACCAAGAGATTCCCATGAGCACTGACAGGTGCTTTATCATGGTCGAATGGTTTACATCAACATCTTGCCAAGAAACAGGGGGCTTATAACCCTGTTTCCATTCCAAGATCCAGATACGCTACAATCAACGAACAATAATACCTAACAGGATGCCCAATGCGCCAAAGTCAGCATCACTGAATGTCGTGTTAGCAATCCCGATATCCCCCAAAACGGGTAACAGAAATACGGGTAAGAAGGTGATCAGAAAGCCCTGAGCAAAAGCCCCGAGAATAGCGCCTCTACGCCCCCCTGTCGCATTACCAAAAACCCCGGCCGCCGCACCAACAAAAAAGTGCGGCACAACGCCGGGAATAATGACCGTCATACCGAGTGCATACAGTACAAACATACCGATAACGCCCGCCACAAAACTGCTCAAGAATCCTACCAATACTGCATTAGGTGCGTAAGGAAAGACAACCGGGCAATCTAATGCAGGTTTAGCATTTGGGACCAGTTTGTCAGAAATTCCTTTAAACGCGGGAACGATTTCTGCAATGACCATTCTCACACCTTGCAGAATAATGTATACACCTGCGGCAAAGGTAATAGATTGCATTAGCGAGAACATAAATCCATTTTTCCCACCACTGACTTCTCTCACAAAATCACCGCCAGCGAATAAGCAACTGATCATGAAAATAATCGCCATCGTAAAAGAGATAGCAACCGGTGTATCACGCAGAAACAGCAAACTTTTCGGAACATTCATCTCTTCGGTTGAGTGAGCCTTATTGCCTAGTTTGCTGCCAATAAAGCCAGAGAGCACATAGGAAAGCGAGGAAAAATGCCCAATCGCAACGTCGTCAGAACCTGTCACTTTCTTCATATATGGATGGGCAATCGCCGGGAAAAAAACCATCGCAACGCCAACAACCACAGAACCAATAGCCACTAGCATCGAACCCTTGATCCCGGCGGTTGCCAGAATCACCGCGACCATCATGGACATAAATAATGTGTGGTGCCCGGTCAGAAAGATAAATTTCCACGGGGTAAAACGTGCAATCAGGATATTAATCACCATAGCAAAGAACATGATCATTGCCATTTCTTTACCAAAACTCTTTTGCGCAATAGAAACAATTGCTTCGTTGTTTGGTACGACTCCCTGAATACCAAAAGCGTGTTGGAAAATTTCAGCAACCCCCCCCAGTGACGAGACGACTAACCCAGCCCCCGCCCCCAAGATCAAAAACCCCATAATGGTTTTTATGGTACCTTTGATACATTCAGTCACCGGTTTCCTTTGCACGATCAAACCAACAAGCGCGATAAACCCCACCAAAATCGCAGGTTCTGACAGAACATCACTCATCAGAAAATGAAAAAATTCCATGACAACCTCCCGGTTACAGTGCACCAAGTTCAACTAATGCCACGGACAGACGTACTTTCATTGCCGATTTATCCACCATATTGTCCAGCGCAACAATTTTGCCATCGACTGCCTGAATAACCAGTTGTTCTGCAATATCTTTAGTACCGACAAAAATGTCGCTTTGAGTTGCTTTTGCTGATCCCAAATCGATGTGATCAACACTGGCCTCTACTCCCATCTCTTTCAGAATATTTTTGATGCTCATTTCCATCATCAAACTGGTACCTAACCCATGTCCGCAAACGACGGTAATTTTCATACTGTTTCCCCATAGCAAAAAATAGCGACTTAATACTGGCTAATCACGGCAAGCATCTCTTCTTTACTTTTGGCACTCATCAGCAATGCGACATCCTGTTGATTATCAAACAACTCAGCGAGCTGAGCGATCACTTCAATATGACTATTGCTGTCAGTTGCTGCTAAAACAATCAACAATTTGATCGGATCATTTTCCTCAGAACCAAACTCCACTCCTTTGCTAATCACAGTTAATGCTAAAGCTAATTTATTGACCCCTTGTTCCGGTCTGGCATGTGGCATAGCCATTCCCGGCCCAACAACATAATAGGGACCAATTACCTCATGCGAATGATAAATAGCATCAATATAACAAGCAGAAATGGCACCATTTTCCACCAAAGGCTGACAAGCAATCGCGATCGCTTCGCGCCAATTTTTAACATCCGGTATCACTTGGATCACATCTTGGGTGAGTAACGTCTTTAGCATCGATCCCCCTAATTAAAATCTCACTCCGCTCTACCTGTCCTCTGTCCTCTATCTTCCGTCCTCTGTCTTCTGTCTTCTGTCTTCTGTCTTCTGTCTTCTGCTAGTGATATTAGTCACAAATGATAGCGCTATCTATGATCGTAGCTCATAATTGTGATAGCGCTATCATTTGTTATTTGATTAATTCACCAGCAAGCGCAAGTACATCATGGTTTTTTCCCACGACTTGCCTGAGATCAGGTAGAATCCCATCGTCAAATTCATAGCCGTTAATTAAAAAAATAGAAAAATATTTTGATGAAAAAGACACGAAAACGCCGTAATACAGGGCGAGTAACATTACAAGATGTTGCTAAGTATGCCGGTGTCGGTTCAATGACAGTTTCACGCGCATTGAGAACACCAGAAATGGTATCGGATAAATTACGAGAAAAAATTGAACAAGCTATACAAGAATTGGGATATATCCCAAATGGCGCTGCTGGCGTACTTGCTTCGGGCCAAAGTAATATTATCGCGGTACTTGTGCCCTCACTGACAGATAAAGCTAGTGCTACGTTTATACAATCACTGCAACAAGTGCTGAATAAACACGCCTTTCAAGTTTTGCTTGGATGTCATGAATATGACCATAATAAAGAAGCTGAAATTATCATGACATTACTGCAAAGCAATGCCGCAGCACTGGTGATTTTCAGTTCACAACTGGCAGATAAAACCTACAGCAATATTTCTCATATCAATATTCCCATTATTAATGTTGCTGGCTCTCATCAACAGCAGACGGCAATTAATATAGAAACCGATTTTTCCGCGGCTGCCTATATGTTGACTGAGCATATGTTGAATAATGGCCGCAAGCATATCGGTTATATTGGTGCCCAAATGGATAGCCGTTTACGCAATCAGCAGATTAATGGCTGGCATAAAGCCATGCTGCATCACTATCAGAATGCTGACCAAAATATCACTACCTCGGATACTGCTAGCATGCAATTTGGTCGCCAGGCAATTACTGAAATGTTATTACGTCAACCTGAACTGGAAGGTGTGATTTGCAGTCATGAAGTGATTGCCCTAGGTGTCATGTTTGAATGCCAGCGGCGTCTACTTAAAATACCCGCTGATTTGGCTGTTGCTTGTCTGGATGGTTCAGATAACTGTGACCACACACAGCCAACACTGACATCAATTCGCATTAATTATCCCCAAATAGGCAGGGACACCGGAAAATTACTGATAAAACTGCTCACTCAACAAGGTGAAGATGAAACAAAACATCAAAACAACCGATATCACCTATTTTCATATAAGTTCGAGCCTAGACAAAGCGCTTAGCAAAATGATAACGCCATGATGAGACATCAATCGCCATTAAAGCCGCTAACTGTGGTAACTATTTTATCTGCTGACTGAGATCATGTGGCGCGAAAGGAAAGCCCGCGCAATCCTCAACCCTATTGACTATGTCAGCCACCGTCGTTTCAGCTAAAGCGGTTTCTAGCACACAAGTAACACGCGAGAATTCATCTTCTAATACTGGGGTGATATTGTGCCCAATATAACACTTGGGATTAGGTTTAGAACGGTGCAACGTAAAGTACAGAGGATCTTCAACTGCGCGATAAATATCTAATAATGAGATTTGATTCGACGGCCGGGCGAGTAACGCTCCGCCTCCTTGCCCCATTTGTGAATAAGTCAGACCAGCCTCCGCAAGGGCACCTAAGAGCCGGCGAACAACCGTCGGATTAGTATTCACGCTTTTTGCGATATCTTCAGAACGCACGGCTTGTCCGTGGTGAAGCGCAATATCGGTGAGAATATGGATAGCAACAGCAAAACGGGTAGATGTTGGCACTAGAGGATCCTGTATACCTTAAAGGATGTTATGGAAGAATAGCAGAGCGTGAATAAAAAGACCGCGTAGCATGTCACTAATTTCGTCACATAACAAGAAGTAAAATTCAGAATGTTAACTTGTCTGATTAACATTCCTACTCCTCCCGTTTTGCCGCCGTATGCTATTGTTTGGCTCAGTTAATGTTACAAACATGATAGCCCATATTACCGAATGGAATAATCGGTATGAGCACGCTCAATTTGAAGCGTATCGGCAGTTTGTTGTAATTTAACTAGCTGCCCATCCCGCACTGTCCATATATGAACGAAACGAGCAATGAATCGTTTGCCACGCTTCACCCGTCCCAAATAATTACCCAGAACAATGACATGATCATTTGACTCAAAATATTCAGAACCATCTACAACGAATTCATCGACATCATTAAGAAGTGGCACAAAGAAATTATTCAATATATCTTCAATTCCTTCATAAACCCCACCATACCGAGATCCTTCAGTAACATCCCAAATAACATCACTCGCCATAATCTGGCGAAGAACATCAATATCACCCGTAGAGTCATAAAAGCGACGAACAATAGATACATTTAATGAATCTGACATTATCATTCTCCTTCAAATTATCCTGCAATGAAATATGGCCGGCTCTTATAAAATGAGCCGGCCGGATATCTTGGGACGTTCAACCAAAAAGCACCATTGAAGCTTTAAATTAACATCCCCGGAAAACAATTCGAACATCTTTCATGTTAGGCTATCCATTGCGGGTAAGATATCCCCTTACTTAGGTAAGCGCTGGATAATCAGTATAGCCTATAGCACCAGGAACCATAAAAGTTTCCGGTTGTTGTTCATTAAATGGCGCTTTAACTAAAAACCGGTGAGGTAAGTCTGGATTAGAGATGAATAATTGACCAAAAGCCACTGCATCAGCCCGACCGTCAGCAAGAACTTGCTCGGCACTTTCTTTAGTCAGTTCCTCGTTAGCAATATAGGTTGACCCAAAAGCCTCTTTTATCACCTTACTTAAGTCACCATCAACGACAGCATCACGTGAAAAGATAAAAGCAATACCACGTTTACCGAGTTCACGTGCGACATATCCGAATGTCGCCACAGGATTGGAATCCGCCATAGAGTAATGGCCACCACGTGGTGCCAAATGCATACCAACACGTGATGATCCCCAAACTGAAATACAAGCGTCTGTCACTTCCAGTAGCAACCGGGCCCGATTTTCGACTGAACCTCCGTACTGATCTGTCCGCAGATTAGCATTATCTTGCAAGAATTGATCGAGCAAATATCCATTGGCACCATGTATTTCTACTCCATCAAATCCTGCCGTTTTCGCATTTTCCGCTCCGCGTCTGAATGCTTCGACAATGCCGGGAATCTCCTCAGACTCAAGCGCCTGCGGAACCACGAAAGGACGTTTTGGGCGTAATAAGCTAACATGACCATCAGCCGCAATTGCACTTGGTGCCACCGGCCGTTCTCCATTAAGGAAAACAGGGTCCGATATCCGCCCCACATGCCAAAGCTGTATGAAAATACGCCCACCAGCAGCATGCACAGCATCCGTGACCAACCGCCAACCAGCAACTTGCTCATCTGACCAAATACCCGGCGTATTCTCGTAGCCAACTCCCTGCGGAGTGACTGAAGTCGCTTCGCTGATAATCAAACCAGCAGAAGCGCGCTGAGCATAATATTCCGCCATCAGCGCATTAGGGACACGCCCTTCTCCTTCTGCACGGTTACGTGTCAGAGGAGCCATAATGATGCGATTTGGCAAGTCGAGATCACCAATGCGAATTGGATCAAAAAGTGTAGGCATATTTTTTCTCTCATATAGATTAATAAATGCACTTCGTTGCAAATCATCAATAACTGCATAGCCAGGTCATACCAGAAACAAACAGTGTTAATTAGGAAGTGTGAACTCTTTCTCTTGATTCTGTTCCCGAGTCTTTAGTAGCAGGCGGCTTCTCTGGCATGAATCAATGTAACTTACACAGTTACATATTGCAACAGGATAAAAATGTCAGATGCCAGAATATCTGCAAGATAATAATGTTATGACACAACAATAACTTTGCTTAAGAATGACATAGGCCATTTGTCGCCTTTGATTTAAGTGAATAGAGATTCGTTGAATGAGTGGTATAAAAAAGGCTACGCAATACGCAGCCTTGAAACGCTCTAATAGATATACCCGTCATCTTTCAAGCTGCCTCTTTGTTGGCTGCACTCACTCACCCCGGTCACATAGTTCTCTATGCTCCCGGGGATTCGCTCCCTTGCCGTCGCGATGCAACTTGAAATCTATAGGGTATAGAACCCCTATCCAATGAGTTTTAAATCCGCTTTTCTGTGTCGCTTTTGTTCCTGATAAAAATTTTCATGAGAGCCAAAGTTCAGCAGGTATAACTCTATTTTCCCTTCAACCCAACAATAACCAAGCAATGTTAACTGGTTATTTAACTGAAATTTATGAACTCGAAGGAAACTTAAATCACCTTTCTTCTGCTCACCAATTTCAGGGTTATCAATTATTCTATCAATCTCATCTTCTACTATCCTAAGAAGATCCTCAGATAACCTGGATAATGCCTTAGAAAAACGTCTTGTTTCATAAACATCAATCTTTGGATCTTTTTGTCCTTCTGACATAACGCGACACCTTACCGCTATTGACTTCGCTTTTTGCCAGTAAAGAATCAAGGATAAAAGAGTACGGCAAATCGGGGTTATCCTCCGCAATGCGGCCAATCTTAGCCCAATGCTCGATTTGCTTAGGTACACTTCTGCTTGAAGCTTCTGCATGAATTTTTACATCATTCACGAAATCATCATCCAAACGTATACTGATAGCCATAATTTAGTTTACCCCTCTGGGATTTTGTACTCCATGCGATATAAAACACATCTGTATAAAATGCAACATTTTATCGCATTATGCAATCATTGATTACGATTTCAACATGTCTATTCCCGTGATACAAAAGGGACCCCCTCAAAATCCCCTGCTCAACGTAATAAGGCACAGCAAGACCAATTTTATTCTCATCCTCAATAAAACTGGCCTCGTTGAATTGTCAATATCGCCTGAATTTCGGACATATGATTCAGAAAAATCGACTTATTCCCCCTTTTTGAGGATTAAATGTCTGAATTCCAGCCCGATTAAGGGACAAAAAAGCCAAGCAATGCGCAGCCTTGAAATATTCTTTAATGAATAGATGCAATAAATTAAGTTTGAAAATACGTGATCCCAGTTTTATCTTTTTTAGCCTCCTCCTATCAAAAATTGATTATGATTATAAATGAGTTGCCTGATGCTGGCAGATTGTTAGTTGATATGTAAAAAAATTGTTGCCCGGAGGATGCATATATGAATTTATTGGATGGTTTACAAAAAAAACTGGACGGTTACTTTAATAAAACAAGTGAAATCAACTATGTAAAAATATTTGATACTCCCCAAATATGGGGGCTTCCTTTTGGAAAAGAGATAATGCCACAGGCGGTTAAAAGAGCAGCGGAATTTGAAGATGCTATTGTAAGCATTCTGGAAAACATGCGTTATCGCTGTGATATTTCCTCTTTAAATGCCCCGGATGCAGAGTGGAGAAAAGTTATCCTATCAGCTATTGATAGCGCATTTACCAAAAAAATAAACAGGAAGGAGAGAACTCAGATAAGGTTCTTATTCGCTCAAACACCGACGTCTTTGTTAAACGGTGTAAATTCATACTTTGAAGGTACCCCTGAATATCTGGCATTGAAGGAGGATATTATTAAATTAATTCAAGAAAGGAGAAATCATTGGGAGTGTGTACCTGAAATATGGATTGGCCGGTTTTACCGGATAGTAGACGGACTTAAAGTATCATTAGAGAAGAAAGTACTGCCAGAGGAAATGTTTCCAGAAGATGATACCAGAATGACATGGAATCATACAAAAATTATCGCAGTTGATGGAATTGAGTCATTTGTCGGCGGCCATAATTTAAATATGGATCTGTTTAAAAATTACCCTCCAGTTCATGATGTCTCTGTTAAAGTTATAGGAACGGCATCATTAAGCTCACAATTATTTTTAAATAACATGTGGGTGGCTGATACAGACCTCTTAACGAAAGAATTCTTTGATATAGATAAAAATAGATGGGTTAATGCAAATGGTATTATGGGAAAGCCGGAAGATCCATTAAAAAAAGAGTACGTTACTGAATATATCGATAGAAAAAAAGAAGAGAGCCTAAAAAATCCACCTAAAGACCCAGAATATAAGAAAACAAGCAGGATATTATCCGTAGGTAAATATTGGTCTGGACCTGATATGCGAACGGATTATAAAAAAGGCTCTGAAATAATGAAAGAGTTTATAATAAAGAATGCAAAGAAAAAAATCCGCATGTCCCAACAGGATCTTGTCAGTGCATGGAAAAAACAATGGCGAGATCATCATGTGTGCCGATGGTTGATCGAAGCATTACTTTCCAACCCCGAACTGGAAGTTCAAATTGTTGTATCGCCACTTGATGCAGCAGCCGGTGCTGCTGGTGATCAATATTCTTTTGGTTCTGGAGCCAAAAGAACGTTTGAAATATTTAAATACTATTTGACACATGATGAGCATACCGATAAGAAGCTGGAAGATCCGGATGGAATCAGGCAAGCCGCACTGAAAAGAATAGAGGTTGCCCCTTTTTTCTTTACAGACAAAGTACCTGAAGATCTTTTGATTGAAGGGACGACATACAGATGGCCAACCCCGGATGAAAATTCTTATACTGCTACGCTAAAAGAACCGTCTCTTTCTGAAAGACCTCCACAGATAGGTGCTATAGGACGCCCATTCCGATCCTTAATTAAAGCAAGTGGTCCGGTATATCCCAAAGTTCCCCCTGCTCCTGGGAATCATGCAAAAGTAACAATAATTGATGATGAACTCTACGTGGTTGGTTCTGATAATCTCTATCCGGGGTATCTTTCGGAGTTCAATTATCTTATTGAGGGAGAAGACGCGGTGAAAGCTTTTATAGAATCCTACTGGGAACCGTTGTGGAAATATTCAGGAACACATTCATTTAATTACAAAAATACTTGATGTAAATAACAAGTGTTCTGATATATACCCTATGGATTTCAAGATGCATCGCGGCGGCAAGGGAGCGAATCCCCGGGAGCATAGAGAGCTATGTGACCGGGGTGAGTGAGTGCAGCCAACAAAGAGGCAACTTGAAAGATAACGGATATATTCCCGCCAACTGCTAGCGGGAATATAACTTGAAAAACATTAAAGAAATGACTTTTCAGGAGACCAATTAGATCTTGGCTGTCGCCAAATATTTTGTCATTTCATCATCGGGTACCATACCACCACCGGTTGCCCAGACCAAATGCGTAGCCTGTTTCATCTTTTCTACTGAAAGGTTCTTATTGTTCAGGTAATCAAGGTTTCCACTCACACGAGCAGGGCCCGCCATCCCAACTAACGCCGAAGGCTCTAACCGAATACCTTCATCACGATCCAGTAAGCCCAACAGGTTATACATTTCCTGATCTTGAACAGTATAAAATCCATCCAGCAAACGTTCCATCGCACGCCCAACAAAGCCGGAAGCCCTGCCTACCGCAAGACCATCAGCAGCAGTAATATTGTCGATCCCGATATCCTGCACGCAAATATTGTCATGCAAACCAGTATATACCCCCAACAACATACTGGGAGAATGGGTCGGTTCAGCAAAAATGCAGTGCACATGATCACCAAAAGCCAGTTTCAATCCAAATGCAACACCCCCCGGACCGCCACCGACGCCACACGGCAAATAAACGAAGAGTGGATGATCCTCATCAACCACAATATTCATCTGCTCAAACTGCGCCTTTACCCGTCCACCTGCGACAGAGTATCCCAGAAACAACGTTTGGGAGTTTTCATCGTCAATAAAGAAACAGTTAGGAGCAGATTCGGCTTCTTTACGCCCTCGGGCCACGGCTACCCCATAATCTAGCTCATGTTCCACGACATTGACCCCATGTGAACGTAGCTTTTGCTTCTTCCATTCACGAGCATCGGCGGACATATGCACGCTGACATTAAAGCCTAGTTTTGCACTGGCAATACCTATGGAAAGCCCCAAATTGCCGGTAGAACCTACAGCAATGCTGTATTGATTAAAGAACCGTCTAAACTCTTCTGAAAACAGTTTGCTGTAATCATCGTTTTCAGAAAGCAACCCCGCTTGTAATGCCAGTTTTTCCGCGTGAGTTAACACCTCATAAATTCCACCACGGGCTTTAATCGAACCGGAAATGGGTAAATGGCTATCTTTTTTAAGCAAAATTCTCCCTGTGATACCCACACCATAATGTTGCTCCAGTGTTTTTTGCATCGTAGGTATAGCCACTATTTCTGATTCAATAATGCCATGTGTGACGGCTGTTTCTGGAAAAGCTTTACATAAATAAGACGCAAAACGATCCAAGCGTGCTTCAGCATCCTCAACATCATCAGCGCCCAAACCGACAAAAGGCAATCCCTCTTTCAAGGTGGTATTACAAGGGTTAAACCAGAAGATTTCCTCTAATTCCATCAAATTTTTTACTAACGGATATTCATTTAGTAATTGTTGAATTTCAGTACGTTTCATATATGTATTAACCCAATATGAGTGTTTCCCTGGTATATACCCATTATCTTTCAAGTTGCCTCTTTGTTGGCCGCACTCGCTCACCCCGGTCACATCGTTATCTCTGCTCCCAAGGATTCACTCCCTTGCCGTCGCGATCCATCTTGAAATCTATAGGATATATAAAATAACTCTTACTTGCTTGATTATTAGAATTTTTTATTATATTCAATATGTTATGTTTACTACAACTTCCTACAATATATCAGCACATCATACTTTACCCGTTATCTTTCAAGTTGCCTCTTTGTTGGCTGCACTCGTTCACCCCGGTCACATAGTTACCTATGCTCCCGGGGATTCGCTCCCTTGCTGTCGCAATCCATCTTGAAATTCATAGGGTATTTATTTATTTTTTATCTTCCCCTTATTTTGATTACTACGTTAATGTTTATACCCGTTATCTTTCAAGCTGCCTCTTTGTTGGCTGCACTCGCTCACCCCGGTCACATCGTTACCTATGCTCCCGGGGATTCACTCCCTTGCCGTCGCGATGCAGCTTGAAATCCGTAGGGTATATCTTATTTATTATTTTAGATGTAAATCTGCCTATTTTATAGGCTTCCCTGGTATTGACACTTCGCACTTCTTATTCTTATTTTTCAAGCTGAGCGATGACTTCTTTCCATTACATAATGGTAGCCACTACACGATGGTAGAAAGAAGAAACGTCCCAACCAACGCAACCACAGAGGCAATAAATGTTGCGGTTGTATAATACTTAAAAGTTTCACTGAGCGTTGTTCCGCAATATTGCTTAACCAACCAAAACAGTGAATCCGTCACAATAGTACAGCCGATAGCACCAGAACCAATCGCCAATGTAATGATTTCAGGGCTAATATCTGGATATAACGGCAACATAGGCGAAACAATCGCTGTTGCCCCCATCATTGCGACCGTTGCTGAACCAACCGCCGCATGCAAAATAATGGCAACCAACCAAGACAAAAGAATTGGGTGCATATCCAGACTCGACAAAATAACGGCCAACGTATCACTAAGGCCACTGACTTTTAAAATACTATTAAATGCCCCGCCCGCGCCGATAATTAATAAAATATTGGCGATAGAAGAGAAACAATCTTCCGTCTTCGTCAACAGTGTACTCATTCCCATATTTTGCTTAATGCCCAAGGTGTAATAGGCAACAAACGCGGCAATGAACATGGCTGTAATAGGATTACCAATAAATTCCAGCACCGTATAAAACGTGGTACCTTTTTCCATATTTAATTCAGCAGCCGTTTTAGTCAACATTAACCCAATTGGCAATAACACAGTAAACAATGTCATGCCTAAAGAGGGTAAATCCTCTTCTTGACGAACTGCAATTTCAGAAAATTCAGCCGGAACCGATTTAAAAGGCAGACGGCTACCGAGAAATTTCAGAAATAATGGCCCCCCCACCAAAGCGGCAAACAGGCCAACTATCAACCCATAAACAATCACCGAGCCAATATCCGCACCCAGTTTATTCGTCACAAATAATGCAGCCGGGTGCGGAGGAATAATACAGTGAACCGCCATCAACGCTGTACATAATGGGATCGCTAATTTCAGCAATGATGTATTGGTTTTCCTGGCAATAGAAAATGCCAATGGAATTAACAATACCACCCCGACTTCAACAAACAGCGTAATACCACAAACCAAACCAATCAGTACCATAATGATATCAGGTGATAGCCATCGGCATTTTTGCAATGTGATACCAATCCGCTCTGCCGCGCCGGATATCTCCATCATCTTACCAAGAATGGTCCCCAGACCAATCACTACGGCTAAAAAACCTAGCGTATCTCCGATTCCCCCTTGAATGGCGTTCACCATTTCAACAGGGTTCATTCCCATTAAGGCACCGACATAAAAACTGGCTAACAATAGAGCAAGAAAAGGGTGAATTTTTAATTTAATTATCGTAAATACAATTAACGCAATACTTGTGAGTAACGTACCAATCACCCAAGGTTGTGAATCCACTTAATCATTCCCCACAGTTAACCTTTGTTCGTCACGCGAATTTTCATTATTGAATATGAATATTCAATTTTTGACAAATGATTAATACATAGCCATGCATGAATCAGATTGAGCCAATTCAGTGATACCGATCAAAATTTTCACTTTATTTGCGATTTAAATCACTAAAACTATCTGAAACATACCGCCTTAATGATACGGTTATATTATCCGTCGTCGATGAACTAGAAACACGATAAATATGTACACAGATGATAATTTCATGGTTGTAAATAAGTTACTCAATGGAAGCCAGTTATCAAAGCTGCATACATTTGAGATAGCCGCTCGCCACTGCTCTTTTGTTCTGGCTGCTGACGAATTAGCTATCACTGCCAGTGCGGTCAGCCATCGAATCAGTTCTCTGGAACAAGAGTTAGGATTCAAACTTTTCCAGCGTTTTCACAGAAAAATTGAATTAACTTGTGAAGGAAAGCGTTTATTTTGGACAATTAAATCAACGCTGGAACACCTAAATCAGGAAATTCTGGAAATAAAAAATCAAGAGTTATCGGGTAACCTGACTATTTACTCCCGCCCGACCTTTACCCAATGCTGGTTAGTGCCTAAATTAGCTGATTTTAATCAGCTATACCCATCCATTAACCTGAACATCTTAGTCGGTAATGAAAATGTGAATTTCCGCGGTTATGGTATCGATCTTGCGATCTATTTTGATGATATTATATCCAACGAATTATCACATCAATATCTGATGAGTGAGTATATTACCCCGGTCTGTAGCCCGCAGTATGCTGAAAAACATGATCTAATGGGAAATATTGACAATCTACGATACTGCACACTATTGCATGATAAACAAGCATGGAGTTACGACTCCGATACCAAAGAGTGGAATACTTGGGCAGAACACTTTGACATTACACTGGAGCCATCACAAAAGTGTATTGTCTTCGATCGTTCCGATTTAGCTGCCGTTGCTGCAATACACCATGCAGGTGTTGCAATGGGAAGAAAAAATATGATTTGGGAAAAAATTGAAAACAATGAATTAGTCGCCCCCTTTCCCAACACTGAAGTATTATGTAAACAATATTACTATACCTGTACCCTGCCTCAACAACAGAATGAGAAAGTCAATGCCTTTATCCAATGGCTAAAATCAACTATAGACGAATAAAAATATAGCCAACCATTAACGGATATAACAAACCTGCTCTATTTTAAGTGGCGACAGTTAGTCGCCACAGAATTTAGCAACGGATTCTACCGTACTTTCAATCCTATTATTTATACCCGTTATCTTTATCACTATTTCTGTCCTTAAAAAATCAGTAATAATGTAATTATTTGAAAATAACATCTAAATTTAATCAAAAAATATATACTCATGGTGTAAGTTATGATATTCATCACAACTGCTAGTAAGCAAATCGTTTAAATGCGTTATAAAGTCGTTTATTTTAGAAGTATATAGAGTGTAATGAAATGCAAAAATTGTTATTAAGCTGTGGAGTTATCTTTTCTGTATCTGCGATAACTTTACCTGCTCAAGCAGAACAACATACAGCTTCAATCGGATACGCCTACGTGAAACCACAAGATGTAAGTGCACTAAATGGTGCAACATTGAGTTATCGATATGAACTTGATGATCAATGGGGGCTATTATCATCATTTACCTTTGCTAAAGGAGATGAAAAAGAGACAAAATATTACACAGGGGAGGACTTGAAGTACTATTCTGTAATGATTGGCCCAACCTATAGAATTAATGACTACATTAGTTTATATGGGCAACTCGGGCTATCCAGAATAAATGATAAATCTACTGCCCACTATAGTGGTGGATATATCGAGAAGGAATCAACAAGCAAAAACACTTTAGGTTGGGGAGCGGGCTTTATTATCAACCCAACAACCAATACCTCAATTACTGCCGGTTATGAAGGTAGCCGTTTTAGTATTAAAGACGGAAACGAGAAAGATCATTTATCTACTAACGGTTTTAATATAACTGTCGGCTATCGTTTCTAACTTAATCAATGAGCAATGTATCATCACCAAGGTTGAATATTTTATTCGATTGGTAACCTTGGTGATTTATAAAAATACTCTTGACCCAATTCTGTATATCAAGAATTCAATCTATCGCTTAAGAAGGGTTATTGACAATTAATAGCTTGTCATTAATTCATTTAACTAACCTTAATTGGTGGGTTGTCGGGGGCTCGAACCCCGGGCCAATTGATTAAGAGTCAACTGCTCTGCCGACTGAGCTAACAACCCAATATGGACAATTATTCCCCGATACAAAGCTGTCGTCAATATATTATGGCTATTTTTTTCTCGGCGGAGAATTCATACCCAATTCCAACAGCATTAACAAGTTAAATTGTAACCAATTTGTTTTTAAAGTGAGATCAGGCTGTTATTACTATAGTAATCTGTGTCACAATATTTTTTGCAAACATCATCATATATAAGGCCACTTAAAGAGCCGTAACAATTTACCTAAGAAAATATTGGACACTATTACTATGGCAGAAAATATACACACTTCGCTTTCCACTAAAACCGGGGAAACGCAGTTGCAACGCAATCTAAGCAACCGGCATATACAACTTATTGCTATTGGCGGTGCCATTGGCACGGGTCTGTTTATGGGATCAGGGAAAACAATCTCTCTCGCCGGACCATCGATCATATTCGTTTATATGATTATCGGTTTCATGCTGTTCTTCGTGATGCGCGCAATGGGAGAACTACTGCTTTCGAACCTGAATTATAAATCATTCAGTGATTTCTCCGCCGATTTGCTCGGTCCTTGGGCAGGTTTTTTCGTCGGCTGGACTTACTGGTTCTGTTGGGTCATTACCGGTATCGCCGATGTAGTCGCAATCACTTCCTATATCAGCTATTGGCAACCAGACTTTCCACAATGGATTACTTCCCTACTCTGTGTTTCACTACTGCTCTCCCTTAATTTGGCTACAGTGAAATTATTCGGGGAAATGGAATTCTGGTTCGCCATGATAAAGATCGTTGCCATTATCGCTTTAATCGCAACAGGTGCTGTTCTGATTGGCATGCATTTTCAATCTCCAGCCAGTCATACCGCTTCACTGGCAAATATATGGAATGATGGTGGATTCTTTCCCAAAGGGTTAAGCGGATTTTTTGCCGGATTTCAGATAGCTATATTTGCCTTTGTGGGCATTGAATTAGTCGGCACGGCAGCCGCAGAAACTAAAGATCCAATGAAATCGCTTCCCAGAGCTATTAATGCCATCCCGATTCGTATTATCACCTTCTACGTGCTGGCGCTGATAATTATTATGTCAGTCACACCGTGGCGTTCAATCATTGCAGACAAAAGCCCTTTTGTTGAGCTGTTTGTTCTAATCGGTTTACCCGCCGCCGCCAGTATCGTGAACTTTGTGGTATTAACCTCTGCCGCCTCTTCAGCCAACAGCGGAGTTTTCTCCACCAGCCGCATGCTATTTGGGTTAGCAAAAGAAGGTGATGCACCACAGCAATTCAGCCGCCTTTCACGCCGTTCTGTACCTGCATCGGGGTTAATCTTCACCTGTTTATGTTTATCCTGTGGTGTGGTGCTGATTTATTTAATTCCTGATGTTATGCATGTATTTACCCTAGTAACTACCGTTTCAGCCATTCTGTTTATGTTTATTTGGAGCATGATCCTATGCTCATATTTGGTTTACCGAAAACGTCGCCCGGCATTACATAAGGCTTCAACCTATAAAATGCCATTGGGTATTATCATGTCATGGGTCTGTCTGACATTTTTTGCATTTGTTCTGATCTTACTCACTTTACGGGATGATACCCGCCAGGCATTAATCATCACGCCTGTTTGGTTTCTGATCTTAATTATCGGTTTTCAAATTGTAAAAAAACGTAGAACACGTTTGTACAGCTAACTTATTCAAATCTTTAATATCTATATGACCTGTTGGAATAATACTCCACAGGTCTTTTTTATTGCTGCAAGCTGAAAAATTACCACTACACTTAACTCCATCGGTTAAGAAAATCTGCCTTACAAAAGCATTAGGCAATTTTCATAACGTGAGCATTTCACCTCATTCCATCAATAATATTTACCCAATGGATTTCAAGATGGATCGCGACGGCAAGGGAGCGAATCCCCGGGAGCATAGATAACGATGTGACCGGGGTGAGTGAGTGCAGCCAACAAAGAAGCAACTTGAAAGATGAAGGGTATTGATGAATTTAAATAACAGGCTGCTATTATTGTAAACTTCGCAGCCACTTTTTAACCTTGTAGGAGAAAGTAATATGACAAAAATTCTTGTGCTTTATTATTCCATGTACGGTCATATTGAAGCGCTGGCATCCGCAGTGGCAGAAGGCGCTAAAAAAGTCGCTGACGTAGAAGTCACGATTAAACGCGTACCAGAAACCATTCCACCAGAAGCATTTACCAAAGCAGGTGGTAAAGTAGATCAATCTGCTCCGGTTGCATCCGTACAAGAGCTGGTTGATTATGATGCCATAATTATCGGCACCCCAACCCGCTTTGGTAATATGGCCGGCCAAATGAGAAACTTTCTAGATCAGACCGGTGGCCTGTGGGCCGAAGGTAAACTGTACGGCAAAGTCGCTAGCGTCTTCACTTCCACAGGCGTTGGTGGTGGTCAGGAGATGACGATTACTTCAACCTGGACAACGCTCGCTCACCACGGCTTTATTATTGTACCAATTGGTTACGGTATTCCTGAAATTGGCGATATTTCTCAGATGCAGGGAGGAACCCCCTACGGCGCCAGTACTATTGCTGACGGTGATGGTTCACGCATCCCCAATGAAAATGAATTGAAGATCGCCCGTTATCAAGGTGAGCATGTAGCAAAGATCGCTAAAAAACTGAAAGATTAACATGATACCAAGGCGAAGAGACTGAGCTAACGCGCCAGACGCTGGAGATAAGTTTTACTAATGCGATGCATAAACCCACTTTCCGGATCGGTTGTGCTCACCTTCGTCTTTTTCTTCCATCCCTTTATGGCTGACCTGAACGTTTTTTCTACGGCCCCCCTAACCATTAGTATTCTTTATATCGAATTCAAATATCCAAACACTTTACTCTTGAATTGAATATGCCTTTCGAAAAAAACTATTATTTTTTCAATATAAAGTTATTTGCTCACGCTTATATTCTTATTAATGATATCATTACATTGTCAATATACATATTAAAAGAGTAACCAAGTGAATAATTTGCTTTTTAACAATTCACTTTTTAATATTAACGCAAAAACATCACCATTTAATAAGACCTTAACTTAAATCACATAAATATAATAATTTTCGATCTAATATCCCTCCAAATAAATGATATCGATAATATCCAAATAAGAGGGCAGATCATGAAAGCATTAGTATTAGAAAAAGCAGGTCAGATTTCAATTCAAGACTGGGAAACCCCCGAAATATTGGGTGAAAATGATGTTGAAATAAAAATTCACTCGGTGGGGATTTGTGGCAGCGATGTGCATTATTATCAATACGGGCGTATTGGGCCATTTATTGTCGAAAAGCCGATGATCCTCGGGCACGAAGCATCAGGTGTCATCACCGCAGTAGGTAAAAATGTGACTCACTTAAAAATCGGCGATCGTGTCTGTATGGAACCTGGCATTCCTAATCTGCAATCACCACAATCACGGGCAGGTATTTATAACTTAGATCCAGAAGTGCGTTTCTGGGCGACGCCCCCTATTGATGGTTGCTTACGTGAAAGAGTTATTCATCCGGCAGCATTTACGTTCAAATTACCGGATAATGTCAGTTTTGCCGAAGGTGCAATGGTTGAACCATTAGCTATCGGTATGCAAGCCGCCACAAAAGCAGAAATTAAACCAGGAGATATCGCATTAGTTATTGGTGCTGGCACGATCGGAATTGTTACCGCACTTGCTGCATTAGCCGGTGGTTGTTCTGATGTCATTATTTGCGATGTGTTCGATGAAAAGCTAGAAATTGCAAAACAGTATCCAGGTCTTCACCCGGTTAATAGCAAAGTAGTTGCTGAGAAAGTGAATACCTTAACCGAGGGTAATGGCGTCAATATTCTCTTTGAATGTAGTGGCGCAAAACCGGTCATTGCCACTATTTCAGAGCACATTGCACCGGGAGGAATAGCTGTTCTAGTCGGTATGCCTATCGATCCGGCACCATTTGATGTTGTCTCTGCTCAAGCTAAAGAGATCACATTCAAAACTATTTTCCGCTACGCAAATATGTACCCTCGTACTATTCGTTTACTTAGCTCAGGTAAGCTCAAAGTAACCCCTCTATTATCCGCAACCTATAAATTTAAAGACAGCGTTCAGGCGTATGAACGAGCCGCGGAGGGTCGCCCGACAGATATCAAAATTATGTTGGAAATGGAGTAACACATGGCGCTCTATGCTGGTATCGATTGCGGTACACAAAGTACTAAAGTCATTATTGTCGATAGCCAAAAAACGCCTATTTTGGGTGAAGGCAGCTCGCCTCACCCAATAATTAGCGATTCAAACGGCCGTCGTGAACAACAGGTTCACTGGTGGACAGAGGCATTGGAAAGTGCCTTTTCTCAAGCGATTGAGCAAGCAGGAATTTCTGGTACAGAAATTGCCGCTCTTGCCGTATCAGGTCAACAACACGGTTTTGTTCCTCTGGATGCAGAAGGTCATGTTTTAGCACCGGTAAAACTCTGGTGTGACACTGAAACTGCGGCCGAAAATCAGGAAATTATTGATGCACTTGGTGGTACCCAAGCCGCTTTAGCACAACTCGGATTAATGCCGCAGACAGGTTATACCGCATCTAAAATTCTTTGGTTCAAAAAATACCGCCCCGAGTTATGGGAAAAACTGAACGCTGTTTTATTACCTCATGATTATCTCAATTATTGGCTAACAGGCAGGTTAGTTGCCGAATATGGTGATGCTTCAGGAACCGGATTACTGAATATTCGTAAACGCGAATGGGATAACCAAATTGCCCAATTTATTGATCCAGATGGTCGTCTTTGGAATGCACTGCCTGAATTGGTTTCTGCTGAGACCTGTATTGGCACAGTAAGACCTGAAATAGCAAGAAGATTAGGGCTTTCACCGACAACCAAAGTTGCATCTGGTGGGGGCGATAATATGATGGCTGCAATTGGAACGGGTAATATCATTCCGGGCATCACGACCATGAGTTTAGGCACCTCCGGTACTCTCTTCACTTACTCTGACAAACCGATTGTCGCTGATTCTGAAATGATCGCGGGTTTCTGTTCCTCTAATAATGGATGGCTACCATTGATTTGCACGATGAATGTGACTTCAGCGACAACCACCATTCAAAAGCTGTTTAATATGGATATTCAGACTTTTAATGACACATTGAACCAGAGCAAACCCGGTGCTAATGGTTTGATGATGCTACCGTTTTTTAATGGTGAACGTGTTCCACCACTCCCCCGTGCCAAAGCGAGTCTCCATAACCTGAATACTAGCAATATGAATCAACAAAATTTCATTTTGGCTGCGGTTGAAAGTGCCACGTACGGACTACGTTTTGGCATTGAATTATTTCGCAAGCAAGGGATTGAAATTAATGAGATCCGTTTGACTGGTGGCGGCGCTCGCAGCAAAAAATGGCGGCAAATTGTGGCTGATGTCATGAATACGCCTGTTATTTGTGTCACTAACCAAGAAGCTGCCGCATTAGGTGCGGCTATTCAGGCTATGTGGTGTGATTCCTCGACAGAAGAGAAAGATAAACAAATGCAGCTCGCCCACTTTTGCCAACATTTTGTTCATCTTGATGAAGAGACCCGCACCATTCCAACTCCCGAAACGGCCGCATTATATGATGTGTTTTATCAAGATTATTTATCTCTGCTGACTACTGAATATCCAGAGGTGAAAATATGACGACATATTTTTCATGATGAAAAAACAAACCTCGCTATTTTAAACGAGGTTTGTTGGTTACCTTTATTCCAATTTACCTTATTTAGAGCCTATCTCAATAGGCGTAATTGTTGCAGACAGTTTGAACACGGACAGCGCGGAAAAACCGGAGCGTACACGTAGTACGTGAGGATTTTGAGCACTGCCCAGGTTCAAAATGGCAAATAAAATAGCTCTATTGGGATAGGCAGTTAGTCTTGTATTGCGCCTCAGCATCAACAAAACGCTGTTGCGCTGCGCTGCTCGGCGCTTTGCCCAACAGACTCACAATCACGATCGCAATCGAAGCCAAGATAAAGCCAGGAATAATTTCATACAACGCAAACCACTGGTATTTCATCCACACCAATACCGTGACGGCCCCTACCAACATCCCCACTAATGCGCCATTACGTGTCATACGTTTCCAGATAACAGAAATCAGTACAACCGGGCCGAATGCAGCACCAAATCCAGCCCATGCATTACTTACCAGAGCCAGTACTTTATTGTCGGGATTGGTTGCTATCACCATCGCGATGACCGCCACCAGCAGCACCATGAAACGCCCCACCCATACCAATTCTTTCTGGCTGGCAGATTTACGGATAAAGGGTTTATAAAGATCTTCCGTCAAAGCACTTGCACACACCAGCAACTGACAGCTTAAGGTACTCATCACCGCGGCCAGAATAGCAGAGAGTAAAATGCCCGCTATCCACGGATTAAACAGAATAACCGCCAATTCCATAAAGATACGCTCACGGTTGGCTATGACTGGGCCAGACAGTTCAGGATGCATTTCAAAATAAGCAATACCGAAGAAACCGACAGCAATAGTGCCTGCCAAACATAACACCATCCAGGTCATACTGATACGACGAGCCTTGCGGATAGTGTAATGGGAATCGGCCGCCATAAAACGCGCCAGAATATGTGGCTGACCAAAATAACCTAATCCCCAACCTAACAACGAGATAATGGCAATAAAGTTCAACTCTTTAAACATATCCATATAAGCCGGGCTTTTTGCTGCTATCAGCGCCAGAGAGGTATCAATGCCACCCACAGAGAAAATAACGATAACTGGGGTCAAGATAAGTGCAAAGATCATTAATGAAGCCTGAACCGTATCAGTCCAACTGACCGCCAAGAAGCCGCCAAGGAAAGTATAAGCAATCGTCGCTGCGGCACCGAGCCACATAGCTTTCTGATAACTGATACCAAACGTACTTTCAAATAACAATCCTCCGGCAACCACGCCAGAAGCACAATAGATAGTAAAGAAGATCAAAATAACCAACGCAGAAATAATACGTAGGATCTTGCTACTATCGTCAAAACGACTGGTGAAATAGTCCGGCAATGTTAACGCATTATTATTGATTTCGGTCTGGATACGTAGCCTGCCTGCGACCAATTTCCAGTTCAGGTAAGCACCTAAAGCAAGACCAATGGCTATCCAGCTTTCTGAAATCCCCGCAAAATAGACTACCCCAGGTAAGCCCATTAATAACCAGCCACTCATATCCGAAGCACCGGCAGACAAAGCCGTTACCACGCTACCTAATCGCCTTCCTCCCAAGATATAGTCATCAAAATTTTTAGTTGAACGATAAGCCAAAAAACCTATCAACAACATTCCAGTAATGTAGACAATAAAGGTGATTAGCATTGGTGTATTTACTGTCATGCAAGTTCTCCATAGTGTTATCTGTGTTTTGCAAATCCGCAGTTCTCCCGGGTACACAGAGTTTTCCCTGTCAGGTTCAGGAACGTTGCACCTGATTGCACCTAAAAATGGTCCATAATTCTAAATTGAAATAATTATTTTTGTAACCAATTAGAAAGTTACAGTGAATCCTAGATTAGCATCAGGTAATTTAACAACTAATTAACGCCATTTTTTACAAAAAACGTTTACTGAATCACATTTATTTGCTTTAAAAATTATACTTTTTAACCATTTCAGGGTTATACCCTTATGTTAGCCACAAAATGTTAAACCAATGTGTCTCAATCAAATAAAGTCAAAAGAATAAATATATCCACCTAATTATAATAACTAGATTAATTTCACAAAAATAAAACAAGCGATTCTCATAAGGTTGCACAAAGTTGCAACATGTCAGATATTATCATGCAATTTTAGATAAACCTTACCTATTAAGGAGCAAAGATGGGTAGTACAACAATGGGCGTGAAGCTTGATGAAGCAACGCGTGATCGCATTAAAGCTGCGGCACAACGGATTGACCGCACTCCACATTGGCTAATTAAACAAGCTATTTTTAATTATCTTGAACGTCTTGAAAATGATGAACAGATCGCTGAACTCTCGTCCAATCAAGATGTTAAAGAGGAGAAGATAATCGCAGAAGAAACGGTAACAGATTCTGCTCATCAACCTTTCCTCGACTTCGCTGAGCATATCCTGCCTCAATCAGTAAAACGTTCCGCAATTACTGCGGCCTATCGCCTGCCAGAAACACAAGCCATTCCCATGCTGTTACAACAGGCACAATTGCCGGAAGATCAGGCACAAGCAACTCATAAGCTGGCTTACAGCATTGCAGAAAAATTACGTAACCAGAAAAACAGCATGGGTCGTTCAGGTCTGGTTCAAGGGTTATTGCAAGAATTCTCGCTTTCATCTCAGGAAGGCGTTGCGCTAATGTGTCTTGCGGAAGCTTTACTCCGTATCCCTGATAAAGCCACTCGCGACGCGCTAATCCGCGACAAAATCAGTAACGGCAATTGGCATTCCCATCTGGGCCAAAGTTCATCCATGTTTGTCAATGCGGCAACCTGGGGGCTGCTGTTTACCGGCAAACTGGTTTCTACCCATAACGAAGCTAAGCTCTCCAATTCACTGAATCGCATTATCAGTAAGAGTGGCGAACCATTAGTGCGTAAAGGCGTAGATATGGCAATGCGCCTGATGGGTGAACAGTTTGTGACCGGAGAAACCATCGCTCAAGCGCTGGCAAGTGCACGTAAGCTGGAAGAAAAAGGGTTCCGTTACTCCTACGACATGCTAGGTGAAGCCGCTTTAACTGAGGAAGATGCTCAGAATTATATGGTTTCCTACCAACAAGCAATTCATGCTATCGGGAAAGCATCCAACGGCCGCGGCATTTATGAAGGGCCCGGAATTTCCATTAAGCTTTCTGCCCTGCATCCGCGTTATAGCCGTGCTCAATATGAACGCGTCATGAATGAGCTATATCCACGCCTGCTTTCCCTGACATTACAAGCACGCCAATATGATGTTGGTATCAATATTGATGCCGAAGAAGCAGATCGTCTGGAAATTTCTCTCGATCTGTTGGAAAAGCTCTGTTTTGAACCGCAACTGGCTGGCTGGAATGGCATTGGCTTCGTTATTCAAGCTTATCAGAAGCGCTGCCCCTTTGTTATCGATACAGTTATTGACTTAGCACAGCGCAGCCGCCGTCGACTGATGGTGCGACTGGTAAAAGGCGCTTACTGGGATAGCGAAATTAAACGTGCTCAAATCGACGGGCTGGAAGGTTATCCCGTTTACACCCGCAAAGTTTATACTGACGTTTCTTATCTGGCTTGTGCCCGCAAACTATTGTCAGTACCTAATCTGATTTATCCTCAGTTTGCTACCCATAACGCCCATACTTTAGCTGCTGTTTATCATATGGCGGGCCAAAACTATTATCCTGGCCAATATGAATTTCAGTGTTTGCATGGCATGGGAGAACCATTGTATGAACAAGTGGTCGGGAAAATCGCTGATGGTAAATTAAACCGCCCATGCCGTATTTATGCACCAGTAGGCACTCACGAAACACTGTTGGCTTATCTGGTCCGTCGTCTGTTGGAGAACGGCGCTAACACCTCTTTTGTCAACCGTATCGCCGATACCACATTACCACTGGATGAACTGGTTGCCGATCCAGTGACAAAGGTCAAGAAGCTGGCCGAAACCGACGGCCAAATCGGTCTTCCACATCCTAAAATCCCTCTGCCTCACAATTTGTATGGCAAAGATCGCGCAAACTCAGCCGGTTTGGATCTTGCCAACGAACATCGCCTAGCTTCTCTTTCCAGTGCACTATTAAGTTCTGCTACCGAAGAGCAGTATAGCGAGCCGCGACTGGGCGGCAATTATCACCATCAAGGTGAGTTACCGGCCGCCAAACCAGTTATTAACCCGGCAACCCCTTCGGATATTGTCGGCTATGTTCGTGAAACAACTGAACAGGAAGTCAGTCATGCGTTGGATGTCGCAACAGAAGCTGGCGCAATCTGGTTTGCGACACCACCATCAGAACGGGCTGCCATTCTGGTTCGTGCGGCGGAATTGATGGAAAACCAGATGCAGCCGTTATTAGGCATTTTGGTTCGGGAAGCCGGCAAAACCTTTAATAATGCGATTGCTGAAGTACGTGAAGCGGTCGATTTCCTCTATTATTACGCGGGACAGATTCGCCATGATTTCGCTAACGATACTCATCGCCCACTGGGGCCGGTTGTCTGTATCAGCCCGTGGAATTTCCCATTAGCCATTTTTACCGGGCAGATAGCGGCTGCATTGGCTGCCGGTAACAGCGTATTAGCAAAACCTGCGGAACAGACCCCATTAATTGCGGCAACAGCGGTCAAAATACTGCATCAAGCAGGTATTCCCCTTGATGCATTGCAATTATTACCCGGCCAAGGTGAAACCATCGGTGCTCTTCTGGTGGGTGATGAGAGAGTGCGAGGTGTGATGTTTACTGGCTCCACTCAAGTGGCGAGTCTATTACAACGTAACATTGCCGGACGACTTGATGCACAAGGGCGACCAACCCCTCTGGTTGCCGAAACCGGTGGCCTAAATGCCATGATTGTCGACTCTTCCGCGCTGACAGAACAAGTTGTTATGGATGTGGTCGCTTCTGCTTTTGACAGTGCAGGTCAACGTTGTTCTGCCTTGCGTATCCTTTGCATTCAAGATGATGTGGCAGAACGCACCATGACTATGTTGAAAGGTGCCATGTCTGAATGCCGGATGGGTAATCCTGAACGCCTGTCTACCGATATCGGCCCGGTCATTGATGCAGAAGCCAAAGCCGGCATTGATCGCCATATTCAAGCAATGCGTACCAAAGGACGCACGATTTATCAGGCAGCACAAGATAATGTGGTCGACAATCAAGAGTGGGATCAAGGCACTTTCGTTAAACCGACACTGATTGAACTGGAAAGCTTTGATGAATTGAAACAGGAGATTTTCGGCCCGGTTCTGCATGTTGTCCGTTTTAAACGTCATGAACTGGATAAATTACTGGATCAGATTAATAACTCTAACTATGGTTTGACCCTTGGTGTCCATACCCGTATTGATGAAACAATTGCACAAGTTACCGCTAAAGCGAAAGTCGGCAATCTGTATGTTAACCGCAACATGGTAGGCGCTGTTGTTGGCGTGCAACCATTCGGTGGTGAAGGCTTGTCCGGTACCGGACCAAAAGCCGGCGGCCCACTCTATCTGTATCGTCTGCTCTCTTGCCGTCCTCAAAATGCGATCAACCAAACGTTGGAACGTCAGGATGCGGAATATCCACTGGATGCTAATGTTCGTTCAGCGCTAATGGCTCCCTTTGATGCGCTGACAGAATGGGCAGCCAATCAGCACAACGAAGAGCTAAATCAGTTAGTTCAACAATATAAATTGCTGGCACAAGGTGGTACCACCCGTCTGTTGCCGGGGCCGACCGGCGAACGTAATACTTACACCCTATTACCTCGTGGTCAGGTGCTGTGTCTGGCGGATAATCAACAAGATACATTGATCCAACTGGCAGCAACACTGTCTGTAGGCTGTCAGTTGCTATGGCAAAATGATGAATTACATCAGCAACTGTTTCGTCAATTGCCAGATAGCGTCCGTAAATCAATCCATTTGGTTCAGGACTGGCAGAGTGAAGATACGGCATTCGAAGCGGTTATTTACCACGGCGACTCTGATCAACTGCGTCAAGTTTGCGGACAAGTCGCTCAACGTAAAGGCATTATCATTTCCGTACAAGGTTTTGCCCGTGGAGAAACTAATCTGCTGTTAGAACGTCTGCTACATGAACGTTCACTGAGCATTAACACCGCGGCAGCGGGGGGTAATGCCAGCCTGATGACTATCGGTTAATTTCGGCTGTAGCTAAGGGGAACACATCAAATGTGTTCCCCAAAATTAACATCTCTTTGCTGTTTATATTTCCAGCTTAGTGACCGCCCTGTTGCCAGCTCAAATACTGTTCATACTTGCGCAAAGCAATGTTGTAGTTACTGAATGCCGACTGTGACAGCTTTTCACTCAGTTTTTCCTGAATTTTCTCTGTTGTGAACTCTTTTACAGGGTAATTGCTTGAAGTGAGCAATTCATCCAAACGTCGTAAACGAACCACATACTCACGAACAGTACTATGACTCATTTCAGTCTGTTCAAACAGGTACTGTTTGAAAGACATGATGTCAAAATAATCTGTCTCGCTATTGCAATAAATCTCACTGCAAAAACGACATAACGCGACAAATTTATCTTGCAGCTCATCCCAGGTCTTGTCATCAATCAACTCCGTCATCTCGGAGATGGACTCTTTGTTGATCACTTGGCCATTAAAAACCAAAGAGATACGGTCAAGAGCTTTGTGACAATGCAAGCAATGAGTTTGACTATGTTTGTAGTCTTTAATGTAACGGCTGAGCGGCCGTTTCTTTTGTGTTGTAACAGACATAAGAGATAAGCCCTGTGTGTAGTCTTAAACAAAAAACAAATAAGCAAAAAAGTTACTTTTCCGGATTTAAGCGTGCCCGCAAGCGTTTAATCGCCTGGCTGTGTAGCTGACTTATACGGGACTCCCCGACTTCAAGTACTGCGCCAATCTCTTTCAGATTAAGTTCTTCCTGATAATACAGCGTCAGAACCATTTTTTCTCGTTCAGGTAACGAATCGATAGCTTCAATTACCCGTTGACGAACGTCACTTTCCAGCAATTGTTGTAAGGGATTAGTTTCATGCCCCTCTTCAATGACAGGTTCACAGCTTTCACCATGCATTTCATGCCATTCATCATACGAAAACAACTGACTGTTATTCGTATCTAACAGTATCTGCCGATATTCTACCAGATCAATCTTTAATTCTTTAGCAACTTCCTGCTCACTGGCTGGACGGCCTAAGTCTTGCTCAAGTTTACGGATGATGTGCGTCACTTCGCGCGCATTACGGCGCACGCTACGCGGAGCCCAATCACGGCTCCTTAACTCATCCAACATTGCACCCCTGATGCGTTGTACCGCATAAGTGGTAAACGCGGTTCCTTGTAAGGAATCAAAACGTTCCACCGCATTTAGTAAGCCGATTCCCCCGGCCTGAAGTAGATCATCCAGCTCCACACACGCGGGTAACCTAACTTGTAGCCTTAACGCTTCATGGCGAACTAATGGTACGTAGCGCTTCCAGAGGCTGTTTTTGTCCATCACGCCTTCGGCGGTATACAAATCGCTCACAACAACAGACACCTTTGGAAAAAGAGACTAACCATCATTATCCAATCCCCTAACAAGGGCAATCGTTTGAACAATGTAGTAAAAACACTTCTTTTTCACCTATGCGAAATTTATTGTCTGCCTAATAGTATCACAAATTTTAGGCTGTTCCTGATAAACTCCTAAAAAAGAAGGACCGGCGAGCCGATCCTTGATTTGTTTGGATTTTTATGTGAATCAGGTTCACATATTGCCCTAGCTGAGCGATTAACGCAGCAGAGACATTACATTCTGAGGCACTTGGTTAGCCTGAGCCAGAACCGCAGTACCCGCTTGTTGCAGAATTTGACCACGGCTCATGTTAGACACTTCGGTCGCGTAGTCAGCATCTTCGATACGGCTACGAGCAGCGCTCAAGTTGTTAACGGTGTTGTTCAGGTTGTTAACGGTAGATTCCAGACGGTTTTGGATAGCACCCAAAGAACTGCGCAGGCTGTCAACTTGTGCCAGAGCGCTGTCCAAAGTTTCTAGAGGCTTTTCTGATGCTTTAGCAGTGATGTCTGCACCTGCTGTTAATTTACCCTCTTTAGTAATAGTGGCTTCGAAATATTTTACTTTGCCATCTGTATCGTCAGTACCTTTGACAACATATTTACCAGGATTAACTTCACCTTTTTCATTAACAGCTTTATAGACTTCTACATTTTTCAGGTCCTTAACTTTAACGTCGGCAGTATGATCGATATCTTTCTTCCCACCTGCACCATCGTCAACCTGTTTAACTACTTCTCCGTGTGGAACTTCCGCAGAAATAGTAAATTTACCCAGATTCAGAGCTTCTTTGTCGATTTTTTTCAGATCGATGTCGATAACTTCGTTATCATTAGCACCAACTTGAATGGTCATTTTGCTATCTTCACGCAAAACACGAACACCGTTGAACTGAGTTTGTTCAGAAATACGATCAATTTCCTTTAAACGCTGAGTCACTTCTTCCTGGATAGATTTGATATCACTTTCAGAGTTGCTGCCGTTTTGTGACTGAACAGTCAGTTCACGAATACGTTGTAAGTTGGTGTTAATTTCGTTCAGTGCACCTTCGGTAGTCTGTGCAATAGAGATACCGTCATTAGCGTTACGTGCTGCCTGAGTCAAACCTCTAACATTTGCAGTGAAACGGTTAGCGATCGCTTGACCAGCCGCGTCATCCTTCGCGCTGTTGATACGCAGACCAGAAGATAGACGCTCAATAGCGCTACCCAAAGTACCCTGGGATCTATTCAAGTTATTCTGAGTCAGCAGGGACAGGCTGTTGGTGTTGATGACTTGTGCCATAGTTAGAGTTCCTTTTTAAAATCAAGTCGATATATAAGTTTGGGTTTTACCCACGGTGTTCATCACCGCCAACAGTTTTATCGGCGCTCCTCAAAGAACCTTTAATTTTTCTTGAAAAAACTTTTTCTTTTTTATCACGCTGCACTGATAAGCCAAACAGCGTCGGTTCTTCACGACTATTCCTACCATAGAAAAATTATTTTTATTAGTAAACTTTTCCAAAAACTTACCGATAACCGGTTCAATAAAGCTTTACTAATAAAGGAGTCAATAAATGGCTAGCATTTCTTCATTAGGCGCCGGGTCGGGGATGGATCTGGGCTCTATATTGGATAAACTTCAGGCAGCAGAACAAAAACGTTTAGTACCGCTGACACAGCAACAAACCAGTTATAAAGGTAAGCTAACCGCTTTTGGTACGTTAAAAGGCAGTTTAGAAAAACTGGAAACCGCATCTGAATCACTGAAAAAGTTCGATAAACTTAATACAACCACTGCCAGCGAAAAACATGATGCATTCGTTGCCAGTACTGATTCTAAAGCCAGCCCAGGTAACTACAGTATTGAAGTTAAACAATTGGCACAGGCACAATCATTACAGACAGAAAAAGTCAGTAATATCAAAGAGCATATCGGTGAAACTTTGGGTGAAGGTAAAACCCGGACAATTACCATTACTCAACCTGGTGAAAAAAAGCCGATGAAAATCGAGCTGACAGACGGACAAACATCGATTATTGAGATCCGTGATGCCATTAATAAGCAGGAAGGTAATGTCAACGCCAGTATTATTAAAGCCAAAGATGGCGAAAACTATTTAGTGCTGACGGCTAAAAAAGCGGGCACTGAATCGGTGATGACCATCAAAGTTGAAGGTGATGACAAACTTAGCGAGTTGCTAAACTATCCAGGTACAACGAGTAAACTCACTCAAACGGTTGAAGCAAAAAATGCGAAATTGACCGTCAACAAAATCCCAATTGAGCGTCAGACAAACCATATTACCGATGCACCCGAAGGCGTTAAGCTGGATCTGAAAAAAACGACCGAGGATAAAGATAAACCAGGGGAACATAAGCCAGAAATACTGGTTATATCCCGTGATATTGAGCCAATGAAAGAGGCGATTAAAAATTGGGTTGATGCTTATAATGAATTACAAACGACATTTGATTCACTGACCAAATTTAAGCCAGTAAAACAGGGTGAAGAACCGTCGAAAGATAATGGCGCTTTATTAGGTGACAGCACATTACGCGGAATACAGAATCAACTAAGAGGCCAGATTTTCAGCTCTCAGGCGGCTAATGATATTCCAACCCTGAATAAGCTGGGCATTAAACAAAAGCCTGACGGTAAGCTGGAAATTGATAACGAAAAACTGGAAAAAAATCTAAAAGAAAAGCCGACTAATGTGAAAGCATTCTTTATGGGTGACGGTAAAAAAACGGGTTTTGCCACTCAGACACATAAGCTATTAAAAGATGCTCTGGATAGCCATGAAGGTACCTTAGTTACCGCGACTGATGGTATTAACAAGCGTCTAAAAACCCTTGATCAACAAGTAGACAGGACTAAACAGAATATTAACGAAACAATTGAACGTTATAAACGCCAATTTTCACAACTGGATAAAATGGTCTCTTCCTTGGGAAACACCGGTAACTTCCTATCACAATTACAGAAAATAAGATAATTAAAGGAAATTATGTATCAACGTTCGGCAAGTCAATTATATGCCCAGATAGATGTGGAAAGCGAAATTATGAACGCCTCCCCCTATCAGTTGATTCAGATTTTGTTCAACGGGGCGCTTAGCGCCCTACGTCGAGCAATTATTCTGATGGAACAAGGTAATATCGCGGAAAAAGGCGCAGCTATTTCCAAAGCGATCAATATCATCGATAATGGCCTCAAACAAGGGTTAGATAATGAAAAAGGTGGAGAGCTGGCACACAATCTCGCTTCCCTTTACGACTATATGACCCAACGTTTACTCTACGCTAATTTACGCAATGATGAGCCAGCCATTACCGAAGTAATAAAGTTACTCACCGAGATTTCAGATGCTTGGCGGCAAATTGGCCCTCATTACAACGCCAGTCAGGATATTGTTTAATGGATAATAAAATGGATCTTTTGTCAGCTTACCAACGGATCCTAAGTTTAAGTGAGCAAATGCTTAATTTAGCTAAAAATGAAAAATGGGATGAACTTGTTGATATGGAAATCACCTACCTCAAAGCAGTAGAAGTGATCAGCCATTCTTCAATATCATCGACGACTTCTCTTTCGTTACAGCAAAAAATGACCAACATTTTGCAGATAATTTTAGATAATGAAAATGAGATTAAAAAACTACTACAGAAAAGACTTGATGAATTAAGTAAACTCATCAAACAAGCAAGCCAACAGCAATTATTAAATGATAGTTACGGCCAATTCCCTGTTGAACCCTATCATAATACCCTTATGAACTCTACGGAGCAAAAGTAATTGAGAAATAAAGGTGATGTACTCTCATCACCATTATTTACCCGTTTTGTGAGCTTGGTTTAGGATGTCTTTAAAACCTTGTAGTATTCCAGTCTACAAATCAGGATTGTCCTTCATCTTCATATTCTATCCCCATCGCAACCAATAGGTATTAGTGAGCTGTTATATGTAGCTCTGTGATTTAAGTTGATTGTGAAAAATAAAAAGACCACACCGGAGCGCAGCCTTGAATTTAGGGTGTAGATTTGAATTATTTATTCTTATGCATCACTCCAACTTAAGTAAAAACGCTTAGTTACACCTGTTTGCTTTATAATTCTGCCTAGTTTTTCAGTATCCACTTTATGTGGATTATTGGGCGGGTCATTGTTATATAAAACACCGGATGTGGAATTTGTTATATCTCCACTCCATTCTGAGCTTGTTCCAAGATTATAGGTTATATTGTCAACTTTGACATAAAGATTTTTCTTAAATAATTCTTTCACCTTTTGAGAATTAACTTCATCAAAGGATACAGAAAAATGAATATAACCTGGATTTTCAACAGTATGGAATATTAAAATATTTTTAATATCTGTCTTATTTTGGGTAATAGTTAAAGTCCCTATGGGAGCGGCATTAGAGTCACTTATTTTATTTTCACTCAAATATCCATAATATCCAGCTTTTTCGCCAAACTCTGATTTAAGATCGAAAACCAACATATCATCTGACTCTGGTTCAGACTTTACCTTATCTTCAAAAACACTCCAATCACAAGCCATCATATCTTCTTGCGTTGGCTGCCACGGTACAAAATTGCCATGCTCGTTACGCAGATCAATATACGTCAAATAATCATATTTAGTACCAACGGCAACACCATCAACAGCGTAAGCACTACCTTCTTCTACTGTTAAATCATTCACACGAGGAACAATAGCCAAATACATTTTTTTATCGCGCCAAACAGAACGAGCGACAAGCTTACGTAGTTTTAATTGAATCAAAGCCCAAGAAAAAGAACCAACCGGAGCGACAACACTATGACATTCATATTGTTTAGGATCAAACGGACATTCATTTTCAGGTTTCATAACTTCAGACATATTATTTCCTTATATCTATAAATAATTAAAAATTAAACCACATGATTCAACTTTTAATCTATTATTAAACATTCAGTAAATTTTTATGAATTAATGCAACCGGCATAAAACTTAAGATTCAATTATAACAGGATATGTCGCTCATTCTCCTTATCGTTTTTTGATACTTATCAATAAGTTAAAGTCAATCTTAGAAATTAGAGTTGAAAGTTATTATTCGAAACCGTGACACCTTAAATATTTTATTGACTATGAGTTTTACAACATTTAATTAAATCGCTAACTATAACAAGCATTCAACTTATTGAAAGGTCACTGTGCTATATCGGTTAATGGCAATTAGCGATTAACATTTAGATTTGAAGGTGACTTTCCGACAAACAAAAGTAATAGCTCAAAACGCGCGATCGCTGTCAATCTCATTGGCGTTACAAAGATATAAAGTATGCGTAAGATCACACTATTTTTAAATCAGGAATGAGGTGCAAAATGACGGATAGATAAAAAATCCTGATGATTAAACTGCGTGCTGTTTTTCATTCTCAATCGAGAATGCAAATAATTATGTTGCACTTACTATGCGAAATCGCCCTATCAGCTACGTAAAAATATCTATCATCGTGTGTTACGACCACAATTGTTTTACCTTTAGCCTTTAGCTCTGGAATGATTGAATCGTAAAAATCACTCCTAAAGTTAGGATCCTGCTCAGCAGCCCATTCATCTAATACAATGATCTCTTTATCTTCTAAGATAGCTAAAACAAGCGCTAACCTTTTCATTTGCCCTTGAGATAAACCAGAATAGGTAACAAAACCATTCTGGAAATTAACTTTATTATTTAATCCAAATCTTTCAAGTAAAGATCCAGCCATCTCATTCTTATCCTCTAACAAAGGATATTTATTAAATATATAATAGTCAGAAAATGTAATTGAAAATTTATTCTTATAAAAAACTTCATTTTCTTTTTCAAGAATCATATCATCTAAAAGAATTGAGCCGCTTGTAGGAGAATATAAGCGCGTTAAAAGTTTCATCAGCGTGGTTTTGCCAGAACCATTCCCTCCCACAATAAAAGTGATACAACCTTTTTTCAAAGAAAAGCTTAGTGGCCCGATACTAAATCCATCACCTGCTTCTATTTTGTTCTTTTCATTATACGAAAAAGAAACATTTCGGAAATATATGTATTCCCAATCCAATGGGGTATCCTTCGACATCCTCTTTTCAACATTATTCTGTAAGATGTTATCAAACTCTAGGTTTTTTAAAGAAACAAAAGAAGCATACCCATCCATATATAATGGATACATATGTAACAATCCATTTAAAGGCCCCATAACATAAATAATCGCAACCGTTGCCGAAATCAATTCAATTTTATCTCCACTACCATTCATAAATATCAAAATCCCCAATATAGAGAAAATCATCATTGTATTGAAATTACCCCCTATTATATAAAAAAATCTTTCCCGCAGAGAAATTTTCTTTTGCTTATTAACATTATCATGCAACTCCCGCAAAAATTTATATTTTTTCAACTCATTAATCTTTAACTCCTTTATTCATTCGGTCAAAGATATAAAATCTTTAAATAATAAATCTTCATAACCTCTACCCCTTTTAAATTCAGTTTTCGATTTATAGCTAATAAAAAGATATATTACTGCATTTATAAACAATGCAAACATCGTCCACAAAAATAAAGAAATAGATAAATAAAACAAATAACCGATAATGACAATAACTATAGAGAGGTTAGTCAAAAATATAGGCATATTTGATAAAGCACTAACTAATATTGTCACATCTCTCGTCAATGAAGAAAATATTCGATTAGCGCCCGTCAGCTCAATCTGACGTAAACTACTATTTATCACACCATCAACAATACTTTTTCGGAAACTCGCTGTAGCATCTAATGATAATTTCAATGCCATAAATTCTGAGAATATGCCTAAAAAAACAAAAATAATAAAGAGGAAATAAATATCGTCAAATAATATAAGTAGTTATTTTCTACCTTCACAGCTATCAAATTATTAATAAAAGAAATTAAATATCCCCCACCTAAACCAACCATAAAACTGACAACAAAAACAAAAAATAATCTATACCCGTCATCTTTCAAGTTGCCTCTTTGTTGGCTGCTCTCGCTCACCCCGGTCACATAGTTACCTATGCTCCCGGGGATTCACTCCCTTGCCGCCGCGATGCATCCTGAAATCCATAGGGTATATAGGGATATCTTTTCAATAAAAAAGTAAATAATTGCATACAATTTACATCCTATGCTATAAATCTCTCAAATAAAGTTCAGGGTTATTAAGGAAAGATTTTGTTATCACAACATGCTCGATATCATTATAAGCAGACTTTTCAATTCTATCAGAATTAAAATATAAGACGTCTGCTCCAGGAAAAGCCATCAATATGGGAGAATGTGTAGCAATAACAAACTGCGCTCCTAATCCCACATAATGTTTTATTAAAGATATTAATGCCAATTGACGTAAAGGAGATAAAGGAGATAAAGGTGTTTCAGGCTCATCCAAAAAGAATAAAGATTTCCTATAGAAACGTTGCTGCAATATATTTAAAAATGTCTCTCCGTGTGATTTAGCGTAAGGATCATCACCATAACTCTGAGTTAATTCCCTCAATTGCCCTCTTACCGCCCCCACTGCACGATATTTCCCATCACCTTTTATCTCTTTGAGAAATGTATTCTCCATTTCATTGAGATCTTCCTTAGTTTTAGAGATTCTTTTTATAAATCCCAGAACATCTTCGGCACGAAAAAAAATAGTTTTTAATGGTTTAGCATTTCTAACAAATCTAATTCTATTAGAAAAATCTTGAATATTAACCATAGATTCATCGTAATCAAATTCATTACTTCCAATATGTACAGCATTTAATCCTATAGCCAAAGCTTCAAGAAGTGTTGACTTACCAGAACCATTTTCTCCAACAAAAAAAGTAACCGGGGAATTAAACTCCATCTTTTTTATATTTCTTATACATTTTATATTCAATGGATATATCAAAGAATCATCTTCATTAATTTCGTTCTTATACGAAAGAGATCTTAAGAATAACATTATAACCTCAGCACATTAAAATAATAGAGAAAATTATATCACCCATAATACTTTAAAGAAATATTTTTTTGGGTAATTAATTTTGCCACCTCCACATAAGAACGCTGTAAAATATTATTATGACCTCCTTCTACAATATTTAATTCAATTAAACCGCTAACGTAGGGGCTCCACCCATATTCACGATTTCTAATAATTAAATTCTCCTCAGCCGCTATAAACAGCAAGTTTCCTTGATATATCTTTGGAATATGTTTAATCGCAGCAGAACCATTTTTAATATAAATCAATTGCTCTAAACAAAACCGCTCTTTTGTACTATTTGCTGGGGCTCTACCTTCAGCACTTAACATATCGTAAATAATATTAATTACTTCTTCAATGCCAAATTTATTTACATATCCCAAAATATTATCAATATTATCAATATTATCTCTTCCAAAATATTCAGCCACTAAACCAGCAATCAAGCTTTCATCAGATAAATACTCATTAATAGTAGAGCAAACAGTATCTATCAAACATAATAGATTTACATCTAATCCTTTTTCAGCCGCTTGAACAGCAATCTTATGCTCCCGGGGATTCGCTCCCTTGCCGTCGCGATGCATCTTGAAATCCATTGGGTATATAACATCTATGAGACATGAATGAAAATAGTGATGTTCAAATTCGTTACTAAAATAAAAAATTAGCCCAAATACCCACTCATGCCCCACACAGGAAATACAAAAGGTTGATAACGATAGACATCAATAAATTAACATACCTACACCTGCATATTCATAATCTCCTGATAAGAAGCCGTTAGCTTATTTTTTGCCTGAACGCCTATTTGCAAAGCAATACTGGATTTCTGCATCTCCACCATTACATCATTCAATTCAACACCGGGTACACCCAGTGTAAAATCCTGAGCTCGTTTTGTGGCATTCAAACGTGTTTGATTAATTTTACCCACAGCCGCCATCAGTTGACTGGCAAATCCACTCTGCAACGGTAGTGGTTTTGCGATACTGGCTGCCTGTAATGCCTGAGCTTGCATCAGTTGCAGCACGCTTTCAATTGCCTGAATTGACATAAAAACCTCGTGTTAAACCACCCTATAACCTACGCCATTCAATGCCATATTAACCCAAAGTAATATACGGCATATTTTTAGACTGCCACCCTAACATAGCCCTCTCGATCTAAAGCGGGTAATTAAAGTAAAAAGTCAGGGCTTATTGTGCCATTAAAAGATGAGTGAACAGCGAATAATGACAAAACTGAAAATAGGAAGAATTTTTTCGCTTGCGTATGGGGAGTCTGTTTTGTTACGCCACGCTTTTAGTATTCATGTTGAACAGCAAGGCAAGGATCGTCTATGAGTGCCGCAACAACCGACGTTGAAAATCAAACTAAAGGTTTCAGTGCTATCATTAACCAGATAAAAGCTGATCCTAAAGTGCCATTATTAGTTGCCGGCAGCGCAGCCGTTGCGATTGTCATTGCCCTTTTCCTGTGGTTACGCAGCCCCGATTATCGGGTGCTTTACAGTAATCTGAGCGATAAAGATGGTGGCGATATTGTCACCCAATTAACCCAATTAAATATCCCTTACCGTTTTGCCGAAAATGGCGCTGCGATCATGATCCCTGCCGAGCAGGTGCATGAGACACGGCTAAGATTGGCACAACAAGGGTTGCCCAAAGGTGGGGCTGCGGGATTCGAACTACTCGATAAAGAAAAGTTTGGCATCAGCCAATTTAGTGAGCAGGTTAACTACCAAAGAGCATTGGAAGGTGAACTGTCACGCACCATTGAATCTTTAGGGCCAGTGCAAAATGCTCGTGTTCATCTGGCACTTCCCAAACCCTCGCTGTTTGTCCGTGAACAGAAATCGCCCTCAGCTTCCGTTACGGTTGGATTACTGCAAGGTCGTACCTTGGATGAAGGCCAGATAAACGCCATCGTCCATATGGTTTCCAGCAGTGTCGCTGGCTTACCACCGGGCAATGTCACCATCGTTGATCAGACCGGACGTCTATTGACACAAGCCGATGCGACCGGACGCGATCTCAATACCAGTCAACTGAAATACATTCAGGAAGTGGAAAATCGCTTCCAGCATCGTATCGAAGCGATTCTAACCCCGGTTGTCGGTCGTGGTAACGTTCACGCACAGGTGACAGCGCAGGTGGATTTTTCACGCCGTGAAGAGACGGCAGAAGAATATAAACCTAACCAACCCCCGAATCAGGCTGCGGTTCGCTCAAAACAGTTGAGTGAAAGTGAGCAGAGTGGCGGCCCTCAGGTTGGCGGTATTCCCGGTGCGCTTTCCAATCAACCGAGCTCACCACCGAGTGCGCCGATTGATAAACCAAACACCAAAGAGAACAATAAAAACGACAAGAGCGATAAGAAAGCATCATCCGCCGGTAACAGTAATGAGCGCACGGTTAACAGTAATCGCAATAACCGCCGTGACGAAACCACAAACTATGAAGTGGATCGAACTATTCGCCATGTGCAACAGCAAGCCGGTGGTGTTGAACGCTTATCCGTCGCCGTTGTCGTCAATTATGTCACGGTAGAAGGCAAAAATGGCCCGGAAACTCAGGCCCTAACCCCTGAGCAATTGACAAAAATAGAAGCGCTGACCAGAGAAGCGATGGGCTTTTCTAAAGAGCGTGGCGACAGCTTGAATGTGGTTAATACACCATTTACTGAAAGCAAAGAAAATATCGAGGTCATTCCTGTCTGGCAGAACCCGGTTCTGTTAGAAAAAGCCTTCGATTTTGGCCGCTACCTGCTATTGATTCTGGTGGCATGGCTGCTGTGGCGCAAAATGGTGGTGCCTCAACTTGCCAAAAAACGCGCCGCAGAAAAAGCCGCCCTCGACGCACAGAAAGTTCAGAAAAGACAAGTGACTGAATCGAGTGCGGAAATGGATGAAAAAACGCGCCAGAAACTGACACGTCAACGAGTCAGTGCTGAAATTCAAAGCCAACGCATTCGTGAGCTGGCAGAAAAAGATCCTCGCGTAGTGGCGCTGGTGATCCGTCAATGGATGAGTAACGAACAATGAGCCTGAACGGAACAGAAAAAAGCGCCGTCATGTTAATGACCCTGGGAGAAGATCAAGCGGCCGAGGTGTTTAAACACCTGAACTCCAGGGAAGTCCAGCAACTCAGTATCACAATGGCAGGTATGCGCCAAATTTCTAACCAGCAACTGGTGGATGTCTTGGCAGAGTTTGAAGAAGATGCCGGCCAGTATGCGGCACTGAGTATCAATGCCAGTGACTATTTGCGTTCGGTGTTAATTAAAGCGCTAGGAGAAGAACGCGCTTCCAGTCTGCTTGAGGATATTCTCGAATCCCGTGAAACCACCACCGGTATTGAGACCCTCAACTTTATGGAACCTCAAATGGCAGCCGATATGATCCGTGAAGAGCATCCACAGATTATCGCCACCATTCTGGTTCACTTAAATCGCGGACAAGCAGCCGATATCCTTGCGCTGTTTGATGACAAATTACGCAACGACATCATGCTACGTATCGCGACTTTCGGGGGTGTACAGCCGGCGGCACTGGCTGAACTGACAGAAGTACTCAATAACCTGTTAGACGGCCAAAATCTCAAACGTAGCAAAATGGGTGGCGTTCGTACTGCGGCTGAAATTATCAACCTGATGAAAAGTCAGCAGGAAGAGAATGTTATCGAAGCCATGCGTGCCTACGATAACGAACTGGCGCAAAAAATCATCGATGAAATGTTCCTGTTCGAAAACCTTATCGATGTGGATGACCGCAGTATCCAGCGTCTGTTGCAGGAAATCACCACTGACTCCCTGCTCATTGCACTGAAAGGCTGCAACCAGCAACTACGCGATCATTTCCTCAACAATATGTCTCAACGTGCCGCAGAGATTATGCGCGATGACCTGGCAAACCGTGGTCCGGTGCGGATGTCGCAAGTGGAGAACGAACAGAAAGCGATTCTGCTTATTGTTCGCCGTCTGGCAGAAAGCGGCGAGATTATCCTAAATGGTGGCGACGATAGCTATGTCTGATAAGTTAAACCATGCTGACTGGCAACCCTGGAAACCAAACGAGCTCACACAGTGGGAAAAACTACGGGCCAAACCCGAGCCCGTTGATGACTCACAGGAAGAGTCAGAGCGTAATGAAATCCTTGAACAAGCGGCAATGCTGGATAATCTGAAAGAACAGGCACGGCAGACAGGCCATGAACAGGGATTTACCGAGGGTCAAGCGCAAGGTTATGAACAAGGTTACCAAGCTGGCTTAGAGGCTGGTCTGGAACAGGGGCGAAAAGAGGCTATTCAGCAGCAGCAACCTATCACCGAGCAGTGGCAAAATCTGCTGGCCGATTTCCAACATTCACTCGAAGGGCTTGACACGATCATTGCATCCCGCTTGATGCAACTGTCACTGACCGCCGCAAAACAGATCTTAGGTCAGCCTGCGATTTGTGATGGCACTGCTCTGCTCAATCAGATCCGTGAATTTATTCAACAAGAACCGATGTTGAGTGGTAAACCCCAATTGCGGGTTCATCCACGAGATATGCCAATGGTTGAACAACAATTAGGCAACACGCTCTCACTACACGGCTGGCGCTTACTGGCAGATAACAAACTGCATCCTGGTGGTTGCAAAATCAGTGCAGATGAAGGCGATTTAGATGCTAGTTTGGCAACCCGCTGGCATGAGTTGTGCCGGCTGGCCGCACCGGGGGAATTGTAATGACCGCAAGACTCGGGCGCTGGCTGGCGACACTGGATACTTTTGAGCAGAAACTAGCGAAAACCTCACCAGTGCGTCGTTATGGACGTCTGACCAGAGCGACCGGGCTGGTGATGGAGGCAACGGGTTTACATCTGCCTCTAGGGGCAACCTGCCTGATTGAACGACAAAATGGCAGCAATATTGAAGAAGTTGAAAGTGAAGTTGTCGGTTTTAATGGCGAAAAACTTCTCCTTATGCCACTTGAAGATCTGGAAGGGATTGTACCCGGTGCCCGGGTATACGCCCGCCCGTACAGTGAAGATTGTGGCGGTGGACGCCAATTACCGCTTGGCCCGGAACTATTAGGACGAGTTTTGGATGGTGCCGGTCGTCCACTGGATGGTTTTCCTTCGCCAGATACCAGCTATCGTGCCCCACTCACCACGCCGCCAATCAATCCTCTGCAACGTACACCAATCAGCGACGTACTGGATGTCGGTGTGCGAGCGATTAATGCCCTACTGACCGTAGGCCGTGGGCAGCGTATGGGGTTGTTTGCCGGTTCCGGGGTCGGTAAGAGTGTTCTGCTTGGCATGATGGCACGTTACACACAGGCTGATGTGATTGTCGTTGGCTTGATCGGTGAACGTGGCCGCGAAGTTAAAGATTTCATTGAAAATATCCTTGGTGCCGCTGGTTTAGCCCGCTCAGTGGTTGTCGCCGCACCCGCCGATATCTCACCGCTGTTGCGCATGCAAGGTGCCTCCTACGCCACCCGTATCGCTGAAGATTTTCGTGACCGAGGTAAACATGTATTGCTGATTATGGATTCATTGACCCGTTACAGCATGGCGCAACGTGAAATTGCCCTGGCAATTGGCGAACCTCCGGCAACCAAAGGCTACCCGCCTTCGGTTTTCGCCAAACTTCCGGCGCTCGTAGAGCGTGCAGGCAATGGGGTGAATGGCGGTGGCTCGATTACCGCGTTCTACACCGTACTCACCGAAGGTGATGATCAGCAAGACCCGATAGCCGATGCCGCGCGGGCAATTCTGGATGGTCATATCGTCCTCTCCCGTTCGCTGGCAGAATCAGGGCATTACCCGGCGATTGATATTGAAGCGTCTATCAGCCGCGCAATGACCGCACTCATTGATAAACAGCACTACCGGCGGGTACAACAGTTCAAACAACGACTCGCAAGCTATCAGCGTAACCGTGATCTGATTAATGTCGGTGCCTATGCTGCGGGCAGTGATCCGCTACTAGACAAAGCCATTGAGCTTTATCCCTACATGGCACAATTTCTACAGCAAGATATTGAAGAACGTAGTGAATATGACGCTGCCTGCATTCAATTACAACAGTTGTTACCTACATAACGTAACGATTTTCTGGGTGTTGCCATTAAAGCGAGGAATAAGATGCAGCAACAATCACCTCTCATAACCTTGCGTGACCTTGCACAAAATGCAGTGGAAAAAGCCGCTACTCACCTGGCACAAGTTCGTCAGAACTATCAGCAAATGGAGCAACAACTCGCAACGTTGATGGGCTATCAAGATGAATACCGGGAGCGCCTGAATGACACACTGAGTCATGGTATGCCATGTACCACTTGGCAAAATTATCAGCAATTCATGAAAACGCTGGAAAAAGCGATTGAACAGCACAAATTGCAGCTCAATCAATGGCAACAGCGGCTTGATACGGCTTTATCACAGTGGCGGGAAAAACAACAGCGCCTCAATGCCTTCGATACTTTGCAACAACGGGCAGATAACAACCGAAGATTACATCAGAACAGAACGGAACAGAAACAGATGGATGAATATGCCCAACGTAGCGTACAACGGAGAAATAAATAATGAATCTCACTCTTTTGCCTGCCGACCTGAAACCGACAGAAAATCAACCAACGCGCAGCAATTCACTCACTGATGCCGATCAACCTTCGGCTTTTGCTCAGTTTCTTAATCTGGAAACCGAACTGGCACAGAAAGGCGGGGTCAAACCAGGAAAAGTATCATCCAAAGAAGAAGAGATTACAGATGATACAGACCACGATTTGTCGCCACTATTATCCGTCCCAAACGAATTATCCGCTCCAAACGAACTGTCTATCGCAAATGAATTATCTACCTCAAATAAAATACCAACAGAGCCTATTACCTCCTCGCTGATTCCTCTTGATGTCAAAGCAGATACAAATAAACAACCGGTTGCTGTTGATGAGAAACTTATGTCAGCAGAAGAGCTGGCGGCAAGTTTACCCATACAATTATCCGGTTTAGCCATCAAATCAGAAAACCAGAAAAGCAGCCTCCAACCTGACGGACTCGTTAAGCATAATGATAAAAACCGTCAAATTAGCGTTAAAGAATTAGTCGTTACAGAATTATCGACTGAAGAGAATCCTCTGACAGCGATTGCAAAACAACCAAAACAGGAAGAAGAAAAAGCAGACGCCTTTTTTAAAACCAAACCTGAAAACGGACTTGGGCAAAATTCTTCGGTAAAACCCAAGATTGCTGCCGCAGCTATCCAACATGAAACTGCAACTCCGACTCATCCACGTGAATCAGCACTCACTCAAACTACCGCTCAAGCAGAGATCCAGCCCGCGCCAGCAGCCACTGAAAATCAACAAACCGGGCAAATCTCCTCTGTGGCAACCTCTCCCCTGCTTTCCGCCGGACACAATCAGACAGCCCAGTTTCAGTTATCCAGTGCCTCTACCCCCTTACTGAATGCCCAATTGGGTAGTGAAGAGTGGCAACAACAATTAAATCAACAAATCATTTTATTTAACCGCAATGGCCTGCAACAGGCAGAGCTACGCCTGCATCCACAAGAGCTAGGCGCATTGCAAATCCGCATGTCTGTTGAAGATAATCAAGCGCAATTGCATCTGGCATCGGCTCACAGCCATGTCCGGGCGGCACTGGAAGCGGCATTACCTGGACTTCGCCATGCACTGGCAGAAAGTGGTATTCAACTGACCCAAAGCAGTGTCAGCAGTGACAACGCGAGTCCGTGGCAACAAGAACAACGTGCTGGTTCACAACATTCAGACGGAACCGCAAGTCGCAATGCTGATGCCACCTCAGAAAATCACTCAGCCACTGAATCCACAGTACATTTAACACCTCATCAACTCGCGTCCGCCCGGGGAGGTGTGGATATTTTCGCCTGATAGTGGCAAGTAACTTCATAACAAACGAACGAGTTAGTCGTTTTTTCCCCGTTTGTTCCAGCTATTGCCTGCGGAAATACGCGGGATAATGATTATCGATATTGATGGATAAGTCAGCCCACCATGGAATGCGTGGACACTTATCCGCAACAAAAACAGGAATTTGTCTGTCCATGTCTGACTATAGCTACGAGCATAAACGCAAAAATCCATTTGGGATGATACTGTTAGTACTGATTGCCGTTATCGGTACCGCCATCGGGGGATACAGTTGGTGGGCACTTAAACAGGCAAAAGAGAGTGACTCTGCGGCATCTAAAGCCATAGCAGTCCCTGTCTTTATGACTCTGGAGCCTTTTACCGTCAACCTGATCGACAATGAAGATCACTTTGACCGAGTGCTTTACATTGGTGTGACTTTACGTTTAGCCGATGAAAAAACTCGCCAGCGCTTCCACGAATATCTGCCGGAAGTTCGTAGTCGTATGTTGTTGCTATTATCACGCCAAAAATCGGCCGATCTGGCTCATGACAGCGGTAAATTGCGTCTGATGGACGACATCAAGCAAACACTTCGCCCAACCTTGGTACCCGGTGAACCGGATCAGGTCATCACCGATGTGCTGTTTACCACGTTTATTCTGCGATAATCACCATGAGTGACAATATTCTTTCACAGGCAGAGATTGATGCTCTGCTCAATGGCGACAGTGCCAGTGACGACGTAGAAAATACCTCGTCCGGGGAAAATGAGATTCGCCCTTATGATCCCAATACCCAACGCCGGGTTATTCGGGAACGTCTGCAAGCACTGGAAATTATTAACGAACGCTTTGCCCGTCATTTCAGGATGGGGTTGTTTAACATGCTCCGCCGTAGTCCTGACATTACCGTCGGCGCAATAAAAATCCAGCCTTATCATGAATTCGCCCGCAATCTGGCAGTACCGACCAACCTTAATCTGGTTCATCTGAAACCGTTGAGAGGGACAGCACTGTTTGCATTCGCACCCAGTCTGGTTTACATCGCGGTAGATAACCTGTTTGGTGGAGATGGACGTTTCCCGACCAAAGTAGAGGGCCGAGAATTCACCCATACCGAGCAACGAGTGATTAACCGGATGTTACGTATGGCACTGGATTCCTATCGTGATGCCTGGAGCGCCATTTTCAAAATTGAAGTGGAATACATTCGCTCTGAAATGCAGGTGAAATTCACCAACATTACAACATCACCGAACGATATTGTGGTGACAACGCCATTTCAAGTGGAAATTGGTGCGTTGAGTGGTGAATTTAATATCTGTATTCCGTTTGCCATGATCGAACCACTACGGGAACGTCTGACCAATCCACCATTGGAAAATGCCCGGCAAGAAGACAGCCTGTGGCGAGAGAGTCTGGTAAAACAAGTTCAGCATTCAGAGCTGGAATTGGTCGCTAACTTTGCTGATATCCCGCTGAGGCTGTCAAAAATCCTGCAACTTCAGCCGGGCGATATCTTACCTATTGATAAACCCGAACGCCTGATCGTTCACGTCGATGGTGTGCCCGTGCTCACCAGCCAGTACGGAACATTAAATGGGCAATATGCCCTGCGAGTCGAACATCTTATTAACCCAGTTTTAAATGCTCTGGATGAGGAACAGCCCAATGAGTGATGCTAAGCAACCCACAGATACCGCTGCAACCGGATCTGCCGAAGATATGTGGGCAGAAGCTCTGGAACAACAGGCCGCGCAACAACAAACCTCTGACAGTAGCGCGGCAATTTTTGAATCTCTGGAGCCTCAGGATGCACTGGCTCACTTATCGGATATCGACCTGATTTTGGATATTCCGGTCAAATTATCCGTAGAATTGGGCCGGACAAAAATGACCATCAAACAGCTACTGAGATTATCTCAAGGTTCAGTTGTTTCCCTTGATGGCCTTGCCGGGGAGCCGTTGGATATTTTAATCAATGGATATCTGATTGCTCAGGGTGAAGTTGTGGTTGTATCCGATAAATACGGTATCCGTATCACCGATATCATCACCCCTTCTGAACGTATGCGTCGCCTGAGTCGTTAATATGGCTTTCCAGCCCTCGCTGCATAATGGCGCGGCAGAACCTGCCGCGCAAACCCAAACGGCGACTCAAGTCGCCACATCCGCACCACTTCCCGCAGGTCAGACACTGATGCAGGTCAGCAGTGCACTGGCGGGGGTGTTGCTATTAATTTTCACCCTCACTTGGTTAATACGCCGTATGGGGCTGTTTTCCAGCAAAGGGAAGACTCAGCAACAATTAAGTATCAAAGCCAGTTGCTCTCTGGGACAACGTGAACGTGTCGTCATTGTAGAAGTTGAAGATAACTGGCTGGTACTGGGTGTCACTGCTCAGCAAATCAATTTATTACATCAGATGCCAATACCTGAATCCAACCGTGATAACACCGAAGGACAAGCTATAAAACCGGCGCTGTTTGGTCAGATTTTAAAAAATACGCTGATGCGACAAGGCAAGGATGATGAAAAAAAGTAGTTCTCTCTTTATGACAAGGGATAAGTTTGCATTGTCATGCCGCCTGGGGATGATACTCGCTGCGCTTATTTTACCGATGGATGCCGCGGCACAGTTGCCGGGCATCATCAGTCAACCGCTGGCAAACGGTGGACAAAGCTGGTCACTACCGGTTCAAACGTTAGTTTTCATTACCGCGCTAACCTTTATTCCCGCCGCCTTACTCATGATGACCAGTTTTACCCGCATCATTATCGTGTTGGGTTTACTGCGTAATGCTTTAGGCACCCCATCGGCACCACCTAATCAGGTTCTACTTGGACTGGCGCTATTTATGACATTTTTCATTATGTCACCGGTTTTCGATAAAGTTTATCAAGATGCTTATCTGCCTTTTAGTGAAGATAAAATCAGTCTGGAAACCGCTTTAGAAAATGGTGCCAAGCCATTACGGCAATTTATGTTGCGTCAGACAAGGGAAAACGATTTAGCGCTGTTTGCTCGTCTTGCTGATCAGCCGCCGTTTGAAACCGCCGATTCCGTTCCTATGCGAGTACTGATGCCAGCATTTATTACCAGCGAACTAAAAACCGCTTTTCAGATTGGTTTTACCCTGTTTATTCCATTTTTGATTATTGACCTGGTGGTCGCCAGCGTATTGATGGCGTTGGGGATGATGATGGTCCCCCCTGCTACCATCTCACTGCCCTTCAAACTCATGCTATTTGTTCTGGTTGACGGCTGGCAATTACTACTGGGTTCTCTGGCACAAAGTTTTTACGGTTGACCTGAAAAGAGGCAAACATTATGACTCCTGAATCAGTCATGGCATTGGGAACAGAAGCCATGAAAGTCGCGCTGGCGCTGGCTGCGCCGTTGCTGTTAGCGGCTTTATTATGTGGTTTAATCGTGAGCTTGTTGCAAGCGGCAACACAGGTTAACGAAATGACACTATCATTTATTCCCAAAATTCTGGCGGTATTTGTCACTACCGTTATCGCCGGACCTTGGATGCTAAACCTATTTCTGGACTACATGCGTGAACTCTACAGCAGCATCCCTGTGATAATTGGCTAATTATGATCTCTTTTAACAGTGAAATGCTGATCCAGTTCGTCAGTGAATTTTTCTGGCCGCTGGTTCGGGTGCTTGCGCTGTTCAGTACTGCGCCATTATTCAGTGAAAAACAGGCACCTAAGAAAGTCAAAATTGGACTGGCCGTGATGGTAACACTGCTCTTGATGCCAAACCTGCAACCTGCGCAAGTGCCTATTTTCTCTGTTACCGCATTCTGGGTGATGCTCCAGCAAATCCTGATTGGGGCATCACTTGGCCTGACAATGCAAATTGCCTTTGCAGCAGTACGTTATGCCGGTGAAGTGATTGGTTTACAAATGGGGCTCTCATTCGCTACCTTTTTTGATCCCTCCGGCGGCCCGAATATGCCTATTTTAGCGCGAATCTTTAACCTCTTGACCTTACTGTTATTTTTGGCCTTTGACGGTCACCTATGGCTATTATCGGTTCTGGCAGACACATTCCAGATTCTACCGATACAACCACTGCAACTCAGTGCCCAAGGATTTTTACTGCTAGCACAAAGCGCCAGTATGATATTTATCAACGGCATGATGCTGGCTCTGCCATTAATAACACTATTATTAACACTGAATTTATCATTAGGGATTTTAAACCGGATGACACCACAACTTTCCATCTTTGTGGTCGGTTTTCCGTTAACACTGACTACCGGTATATTGGTACTCACGCTTTTAATCCCGATGTTAGCGCCATTTACCGAGCGTATGTTTAGTGAATTGTTTAATCGACTGGCGGTCATTATCAGTGGAATGGTTATTTAAAGATATTATTTAAAACAAAGTTTACCTAGAAAAAATCCGTATTTTATATGATATAAATTGTACTATTTTATGCTATAAAATCTTATCGATAAGTAAAAGAAACACAGGTTTTAATTAGCCATACTCTATGGATTTCAAGATGCATAAAGAGGCAACTTGAAAGATGACGGGTATAGGAGCAATAAATCAATGAATATAGAACAAGAGTTATATAATGCCGCAGTTAACTTAATTGAAAAACGATACCCCAAAGGATGGGGTGGCGCTGCCGCAGTACGGACAGAATCGGGAAAAATCTTAACCAGCATTGCCCCTGATACCAAAAATGACGCATTATCCCTTTGTATGGAAGTTGGTGCTTATTTGGAAGCTCATAAACTGAATGAAGCGGTAACGCACTCTATATGTCTCTGCCGTGAAGATGCCGGCTGTGAATATATCATTTTATCACCCTGTGGAATATGTCGGGAACGCCTGATTCATTGGGGAGGCTCCGTAAAAGCAGCGGTAACTAATGAGAAAAATGAACTGTTATTTAAAACCATTCGTGAATTGCAACCTTATCATTGGTCGGCCGTTAATGGAGAAAAGCTCTAATATATTCGTTATCTTTCAAGCTGCCTCTTTGTTAGCTGCACTCACTCACCCCCGGTCACATCGTTATCTATGCTCCCGGGGATTCGCTCCCTTGCCGTCGCGATCCATCTTGAAATCCGTAGGGTATATGTTACACAACAAAGTCAATATTGGTACCAGCGCCCATGTTTTTATGCACGGTACCTGTTATTTTTCATACTCTTAATATGGCAATCAGAGTGTATTGATAAAATCGTATTAATTGAACAAAATTATCGATGTCCGCCCATTGATGACTTTTTATGTAAAACAGAATCCCGCTCTGGTCATTTAAGTGATATCTTTTTACGCTGAACACATGTTTCAACAGACCATTTAACCAAGTCAATCGTCGATCCTCTATCCATTCGAAGGCATGAAGCAACCGTAATTGCCTGAGAGCAAGCAATTACAAAGCGGTCCCCTGAACTTAGATTTCTTTCAACAGCGTTGAATCGTTCAATATAATCACTGAACCGAGAAAAGATTTCGTCCTGTGGGTTCTCAATTTTTGGCGGATTAACTTCCTTTTTACAAACCAAGATTGCATCAAGATTGATAGGATCTTTTGCTGCACTTTTAGGGCTGGCAACAGACATTTCAGCTTTTACCGGGTGAGCAGCTACAATGTCAAAACCAGCTTTAGTGACAGAATCGTATATTGCCATCCAGCCGTCTATTGTCGAATGATGATAACTGAAACACAAGAGACCATCTTCTTTAAGCACTCGGTTGCATTCCTTAAAAATACTGCAAATTTTCCTTGTGAAACTTTCGTTATCCCTATCTTGAACTTCATTTTCATGTGATGAATCTTTTCTATTTAAGTATTCATATTCGCCACTAAGAGCATTAGAAAGCCAGGCATAGAAAAAGTCACTCAATTCACTATAGTGAACAAAATCAAAATACGGTGGATCAGTAATTACCGCATCAACCGATGAATTAGGGATGGGAAGTGAAGAACTGTCCGCATTCAAAATCAAAGCACCTTGAGAAGCGTTTTTGAACGTTTCCCATGATTGAGTAGGATTTACCCTTATCGGATCACTGCAAACGACTTTTTTTGAAAAACATTTTGCCCCATTGTTTTCAATGAATACTTCAAATGGTTCGTCAAGATAGGTCTTGGCCTTAATCAAACGACTTTCAAATAATGTCGAAAATGTACCGCTGCTTTTCCCCGGTGTTCCCCATATACTATTTTCTAATGGTGTTCTCTCTGGTTTCAAAATATGGTTCGAAAACATATGACGAACAGCACCAGTACCTTCTCCCTTAAAACTGCAAAACAGGTTATTAAATTCAAGTGTTCCACTGAACAGGCAAACAAAATGATCCCGAATCACCTTGTCTTTAATTTTCAATATCCGTTGAAGCAATAATCCAAGACATAACAATTGACGTTCATTAAAGAAGTCACACCAATTATTGTAATTATATCCACGTGCTTGGTTCGTGTTATATCCAGCTCTAACTTTCATAGTAGGTAATGGAAGATCGCCTTTGATCAGGGAAAAGCGTTCACGCGTTTCATTAAAAAGGTCGTAGTCATATTGGGTCGGTTTGATATAGACCTTTTCACCTGCTTCGTTAAGCGCCATAATGGCATATAATTTATGCTTGGGTGGACACTCTTTGCTAGATACCAATTCCTTGATTTTGTATTCATTACCTCTACTGTCAATAATTTTTGTTCCCCTGGCAGGTCCATTTTGGGGGTTAAAGTTATGTGAGCAGCAAGGGCATTTAATGTCAGTACTATTGTATTTCCCCACAATAATAGATTCGCATGACGGACACCATATTTGCGAATCCGGTTTCTTGCTAGCGTAGACATTTTTACTGAATACATAACTTGAAAACAACGGAATTTCTTCACCCTCTGGCGTGGCGACAACCTTCACCCAAAAATAGTAAAGTGCCGGCGTGGATTTCGACGCATCGGGAACCATTGTTGTATAGTAGGAAAGGATTTCCTCTTTTACATCCCGTTCAATGGATTTAAATTCTTTTTTCAGTTCATTTATATTCACGCTAGCCATTGCTTGTGTGACTAAGAATGTACTAACTGGGTTAACATCACATCCTATAATACTTGCTCCAAGCTTCGCCGCTTCCCCCAATGTGGTTCCCGAACCCATAAAAGGATCAAGCACAACCTTTCCGGTATATTTTTGGTATTCGTAAAAATCCTTCCATTGGCCTTCAGTAAGAGCGCCGGAAACAATAGAACGGAATACGCTTCCTAAACGCTTCGCCCACCATTTATGAATGTGGTAGATAGGACGGTTAATTTCCTTTCTATAACTTTCGATTTCCGCAATTGGATCAATCTGCTCGAAAGGAAAATCATTTTCAATTATATACTTCATATTATTTTGTTAACACTGGCATAGAAACAGACGTACGTATTTTTGCTATACGTGCTTTGCAGTCAGCAAAAATATCTTCAATCAGAACAGGCTCAACAGATTGATCAGGCTTTCCATTATCAATGATATTGTACAAAAAATTGTTTTCGTAAATATCGTACCTTGATACTTCTTCTGTAGCCAAGTGCGATATCTGAAGATTTTCACAATCAAATTTTTTCGCTACAAAAACTTTTCTTGTATAAAAACACTTTAATTTGTAGTTCAGTGGATTAGGGTACGTATACATTGCCCGATGGCGAACAGAACCTTCACCGTACGGACCGTGGTTATACTCGGTTTGGTTTGTAACTTTAGCTTTCTTATAAAGATTAAAATCATAGTTAATGAAATCACCGTGCATCAAAATGAAAGTTACAATACTGCTACTGTCATTGCTCAATAATGCGTACATGTAATAACAAGGAATCTCGACCATTGCATTGCCCATCTTTATCAAAGCAGTTCCGCACGGCAAGCAACTATTGTAATCCATAGTAAGACCACGTGAATCAGCGCCATTCGGCTTCTGAATTAACTTTTTAACTTCAAGCCCAACAATGATACCCGTTCGCTTGTCACGAATAATAATATCAGGGGTAGTCAGCTTACCTGAACGAACAACTTCCAATTCAGGAAATGCTTGTTGGAGTTTTTGTTCAATCAAGCAATCAAAGGGATCGTCTTGAACTGTACCAACCAAAGAAGGCGCACGCAGGTCAACAGGTATAACACCATTATCATTAATCTGACCATAAAAGTTATCGTAAACGGCTTTCATTATTTGATGTTCATTATGGTACATGCACAATCCTTAAGATTATTTTCTAATATTGGTTATTGTTTTCAACCACTTCCATGCAATAGTAACCAGAAACGCTGCCCGCTTTAGGCGTTATACCGTAACAATTTTTAAAAACAAGATCAAAAGGGAAATCAAATAACACGGGAACCAGGACCAAACTTGGCAAACATGGTTAATTATGAAGCAATTCGCCGAACTTCTGCAATAGCAACTCTTTATCCTGCATATGTCCCGGCTCATAGATATTATACCCTATGGATTTCGAGATACATCGCGACGGCAAGGAAGCGAATCCCCAGGAGCATAGCGAACTATGTAATCAGTGTGAGAGAGTGCAGCCAACAAAGAGGCAGCTTGAAAGATAACGGGTATATCATTTTACCGTCCTTCTGGCAGTATTCTACCCATTTAAGTACTACACTGTACTTACTTTGTAACACATTACGATGGAATCATTAGCTATGAGCGAAACTACTTTTACCTTTAGGGTTGATGATGCCCTGAAAAATGACTTTACCGCAGCAGCGAAATCACTCGATCGCAAAGGCGCACAGCTACTACGTGACTTCATGCGCGATTTCGTGCGTCAGCAACAAGAAGCGAGCGTCCATGATGCTTGGCTCCGCAGGCAAATAGAAATAGGCCAAGCTTCTGCCGATGCCGGCAATCTAGTGCCAGCCGACCAAGTTGAAGCTAAATTTTTAGCCCGCCGCAAAGCCACACTTCGCCGTTTTGAGGCCAAGTAATGCAATTATTTTGGACGCCAGAAGCCATTCAAGACCGTGAGGAAATATATACCTTATGGATTTCAAGATGCATCGCGACGGCAAGGGAGCGAATCCCCGGGAGCATAGCAAACTATATAACCGGGGTGAGTGAGTGCAGTCAACAAAGAGGCAACTTGAAAGATGACGGGTATAAACAACAATCTTTTATTTAAGGGGTAACCCCCTTTAATTTAATTAGGAATAAAATCAATATAAAAAAACAAATAGAAACTAATCTTCATTTCTATAATCACATTTAAAACAGAGAAAGAATTTTATTAAAAAATAAATTCCAATCATCATAAAATTTATATCTGATTTCATCATAAAAAATTGAACTCTACTGGACGCAACCTTATTTTCCCTCTTAAAATATAAGACTTTCCCTTGACGACATAAGAATAAACACTTATATTTTGAGTATCCAAAGCGGATATGCTCTTTTAAAATAGGGAAAGAAATGGTTAAAGTCATTTGGTCTAAAGCTGCAATCAAACAGCTAACGAGGATCGATACTCGATATCAGAAGACGATAAAACAAAAGGTGAGTTCGCTAACAGATTTTCCCCTTGTTGGTCTGGATATCAGAAAATTATCAGAATTCGATAACAGATATAGGCTCAGAGTTGGCGATTATCGGGTTTTGTTTGAATTACTGGATGGAGAACCTAATATCCTAGAAATTCAGGAAATTAGGCGACGCCAGACAAAAACCTATTAACAAATAGGTGAATTTTCCATTTAACCATTTACCTCTAAGGGCTACGTAACTACGTAAACATACGGAGCAAAAGAATATGGCTAGTATTCAATTTATTACAGACGAGCATGGCAAAAAACAAGCCGTTATTTTGCCAATGGACGAGTACGAAAGACTGTTGGCAGCTGCGGATCATGATGAAAATTATCAAATTATTCCCTATACAACGGGACCAAATGACGATGAAACTATTCCTCATGAAGTCGTTTCTATCATGGTAGACGATGAAGTTTCACTACAAGCCGCTTGGCGCATTTATCGTGGACTATCACAAGCTGAGGTAGCGGAAAAACTGGGTATAAAACAAGCTGCCGTTTCTCAGTTTGAGAAATCAGATCGCCCACGCAAAGCAACGATTGAAAAATTAGCGGATTTATATGATTGCCGAATAAGTCAACTAGTGCTCGACTGATTAAAGTTAGTAAAAAGTTACCAATACGACCAGGGTGAGATCTCACCCTGCTGTTTTCCCACCAATGAAATTGCTGCCGGTATACCACCCGCTTCATCAACCACTCAAATATCCCCTATCGGTTCAATCTGGTTATAATGAAAAACCCATTTCCCGACTTTTAACACTAATTTTGTGAATATAAAGGGCCGGGGTTTTACAATCACAAACGGCACTTTTCATGTTAATCGAAAGCATAGTCTTTCCTTACCTCCCAATATTAACTACCGGAAACAATTAATACTGAGTTATTTAAGAAAGGACATAGTTATCTAGAAATAACCACTTTTCCATTGATTAAAGAAAAATAGGGACTGAATGTGAATCCATCTTCGCTATCATTTTTATTTTCAAATAATAAGGGCGAATTATTACTATGCTCACGCTGGAATCGGAATAAACGCCCGCCCAGATAACGCACCAACTTATATTTACTCCAATCAATCGGCACTGCCTGATAACCGTTATCAAAATCTCGTTTAAAGTCATAAGAATCAAAATAACTTTGTTCCGTACAATTATTGGCCTGCGCATGTTCATATAACATTATTTTGGTAGCATGTTGCAAAGCAACCAAATCTTTATTTTTCATGATCTGCCAGACATCTTCATAGGCTTTTTTAACCAGTTCAGTGCTTTCCGCTGTCTCCGGTAGAGGGGTAGCCGTCGTCCAAGCCCAGGCAGGGAGATCATTTAATGTCACTGTCCGCTGCGCATAATAAAATCCCCTATCTTTAAGATTTTTCTCCGCGATTTTGCTGTACTGAGTGGTATCAATATTAAAATTAACGGACTTCATGCTGGTTGGTTCCAACGTACCATTTTTATCTGCCACACTGGCGATAATATTAGTCACTTCATCAGACTCATAAGGAGTTACCCTTACCAATCTAACCTTGCACTCAGTACCTTTTTCTTGATAAACATACCCCTCTTTTGCATTTCTGAACGGCGCTATTTCAATATAAATAGTATTCTTACCATTTTGCAATAATGGTGCAACATTGTAACCCGTTGATATGGTTCCAGTCCTTGAACCCAGATTGCTTAAAGTATAAATCCCATTGACTCTGAGAACACAATAAGCACGGTTCGTTTCTAAATAAGTGATATATTTAACTTTATCCATTGTATTTTCTCCATAAGCTGATAATGAAAACAATGCCATAAAAAGTAGAAAAGATTTCTTCATTGCAATAACCTCAGTTTGTATATTGATTTATATTTTAGTTATATTTCCTTACTCCCCAGTATTAACTGCAAAAAACAGTTAATACTGAGTTAGTTAAAATAAACCATAGTTATCTCGAAATAACCACTTTTCCATTGATTAGAGAAAATAAAGGATTATATATAAATCCATTTTCACTATTATTTTTATCCTCAATTAACAATGGTGACTTTATACTATCATTAAGCTCAAATCGAAATAATCTTCCTTTCATATAGCGCACTAATTTATATTTATTCCAATTTATCGGTACTGCTTGATAGCCTTTATCAAAGTAATGTTTAAAATCCAATGAGTCAAAATGGATTTGCTCAGTACTATCATTTGCCTGAGATTCCTCATATAACGTTAATTGATAAGCTTCCTTTAATGCCATCAAATCCTGATTTTTCAACATTTGCCAAATATCTTCATAGGCTTTTTTAACCAACTCAGTACTTGCCGCAGTCTCTGGTAAAGGAGTTGCTGTTGTCCAAGCCCAGATAGGCAAATCATCTAATGTGACTGTTCGTTCTGCATAATAAAAACCTCTATCCTTAAGATTATTTTCCGTAATTTTACTATACTGCACAGTATCAGTATTAAAACTAATGGATTTCATACTATTAGGCTCTGCTATGCCATTTTTTTCTGCCACGCCAGCAATAATATTCGTGATTTCATCCGACTGGTAAGGAGTCATCCTCACCAAGCGAACTTTACACTCTGCATTTTTATCTTTATAAATATATCCCTCTTCAGCATTACTAAATGGAGCCATTTCAATACGAATAGTATTTTTACCATTCTGCAATAATGGCGCAACATTATATCCTGTCGAAATGGTGCCAGTCATTGAATTCAGATTACTTAAAGTATAAATATCATTTACCTTAAGGACACAACGTGCCCGATTAGTTTCTAAATAAGTGATATATTTAACTTTATCCATAGTGTTTTTCCCATAAGCTGATAATGAAAATAGGACCATAAAAAATAAAAAAACTTTTCTCATTGCAATAACCTCAGTTTGTATATTGATTTCTATTTTAGTTATATTTCCGTACTCCCCAGTATTAACTGCAAAAAAAAGTTAATACTGAGTTATTTAAGAAAGACCATAGTTATCTAGAAATAACCACTTTTCCATTGATTAGAGAAAAATAGGGGCTAAATGTTCGACCATTTTCACTGTTATTTTTATCTTCAATTAACAAAGGTGAATTATTGCTATGTTCAAGCTGGAACCTAAATAACCGCCCCCCCATATAACGTATCAGTTTATATTTACTCCAGTCTATCGGTACTGCCTGATAATTATTATCAAAATCTTGCTTAAAATCCAGAGAATCAAAAAAAACCTGCTCTGTGCTGTTATTGGCCAATGCATGTTCATGTAACATTAATTTGGCTGACGATTGTAAAGCTACCAAATCTTTATTTTTCATTATTTGCCAGATATCTTCATAGGCTTTTCTAACTAACTCGGTGCTTGCTTCCGTTTCCGGCAAGGGAGTAGCCGTAGTCCAAGCCCAGACAGGCAAATCACTTAATGTCACTGTTCTCTCTGCATAATAAATACCTTCATCCTTGAGGTTTTTTTCCGTTATTTTACTATACTGTGCTGTATCAACATTAAAATTAACAGATTTCATACTATTAGGCTCTGCTATGCCATTTTTATCTGCCACGCTAGCAATAATATTCGTGATTTCATCCGACTGGTAAGGCGTCATCCTTACCAACCGGACTTTACACTCCGCATCCTTATCTTTATAAATATATCCTTCTTTTGCATCACTAAATGGAGCCATTTCGATATAAATAGTATTCTTACCATTCTGCAATAATGGTGCAATATTATACCCGGTCGATATAATGCCGGTAATTGAATGCAAGCTACTTAATGTATACATCCCATTGACTCTAAGGACACAACGTGCCCGATGAGTTTCTAAATAAGTAATATATTTAACTTGATCCATAGTGTTTCTCCCATAAACTGATAATGAAAATAAAGCTATAAAGAATAAAAATTCTTTTTTCATTACGATAACCTCAGTCTGTATGTTGATTTCTCTTTTGGCAATTTTGGATATATTTCCCACTTTTTTTGTTTTTTATTATCTTTTCCGTCTTTTTGTTTAGCAGAATCGCCATCACTTTTAGGTGGAGCAATTCCTGCCCCATACTCTACATAATAACTGGCAGTGATGCCCTCATGGAAAAACACCAGAGATAATTCCTTATCCTGCTTATCCAGTTCAAAACATCCTTCCGCTTCAATATCCGCCTCCGCGTTAAAATACCCCTCCACCAGATAATATTTAAACCCCGCCTGAATATTGGTTTCCGCTTTAATCGCTAGCGTACCTCTTACCATATCCCCCAATTGAAATTCCATTTTATGCTCTTCATTACTGGCATATTTAAATGACAGATTTAACGCCCCTTCCAGAATCATATCTAATTGCGCCCCCAGATAAGCCCCATTCCGTCCCTCTTCCACCGCCGCCTGACCTTTTAATCCCTGTTCACGAATTAAGGCGATTAATTTCTCAACCCCAAATTCCGTCGCAAACGCCTCAATTAAATCCAGCCGCAGTTTTATCCCAATCAGCGGCGCTAATTCCACCGAAACCGCATGCTCAAAATAGACTTCATTGCCATGTGTGGCATTCACCAGTTTACTGCCGCCGCTTAATTTTATTTCCGGAGTCTGGATTTCCACCTCCAACAGTTTAATTTCCTGACTGCCTTCACTGGAAAACAGTTTTTGCAACGTCTCAACCGCCTGCAAGCCTTTATTCACTAAACCCAGTTTTTTACGTTTTTCTTTAAATTCTTTTTCCAGTTCACGTGTAAGTGTGTGGGTATAAGGACCCAACCTATAAGCAAAACTCCCTTCGGCAGTTAACGTGTCCGTTAATTCATAACCCGCCGTGTGTTTATGCCAGTTTTGACCGGGCTTTTTCGCGTTCGGATTGGTTTTCTTTCTCTCCTTCAGCGCCTCCGCTTTTCTTTCCGCCGCGCTTCTTTCCCGTACTTCTTGTTCTGCCCCTATCGTCACATCCAGTGTCCATTCATATTGCGGCAACACATGGATTTTAATGTCAAGTACGTTCACCAGCCCCAATAACACCTTCTTCATTTTATCATCCGGCAAGAGAAATGAGCGCTGGGCAAAAGGCTGACCGTAACATTGCGTCAGGGTCAGAATATAATCCGTATGCGGTAAACAATTCAGATCCCCCTTCTGAAACAACCACGATGCAATAAAACCTAACGGATCATTTGCTATTGGATCGACCGACAAGCTATGACGGGAAAAACTGATTTCATAATCTACTCCCGGTCCCTTAATTGGATTTTTATCCAATTCATAAAATTGAAACGCCGGGTTATCCGGGCTATAGAAAACCGCTTTGGGACAGTGTGCGTTTTCCGTTATACACTGTTTTCCCACCAATGAAACAGACACCGGTATCCCCTCCGCTTCATCAACTACCCAAATATCCCTTATCGGTTCAATCTGGTTATAGTGAAAAACCCGTTTCCCGACTTTTAACACTAATTTGTGAATACAAGGGTCCGGAGTTTTACAATCACAAACTGCGCTGCGCATATTAACTGAAAGCATGTTTTTTCCTTAACCAATATTAACACTACCACCACCAATCACAATTCCACCACAACTCACCGCATCACCCGTTCTCGCCGCAGGTTTACCATCAACAAAAACGGTACTGGAACCACCGGCAATGATGCGTGAATGAGATGAATGTGGTGCCAAATTATCGCCTTGACGGGCTAAAGGAATACCGTCAACTTTCACACTGGTCGATCCCGAAATAACCGGTGTCGCGCCACAATCACCATGCGCCGTGCCAATATCACCAATCTTTACCGCATTACCCATATTTATTCCTCCACATCTGGCAAAATTAAAATAATTTGTCTTTAAAATGGAACCAAGGTATTGATGAATCGCCTAACTCCTGTAATAGCAACTCTTCAGCCCGTATATGTCCCGGTTCACAGATTTTATTTAATATGCGTTTACAACGAGTAGGCGATTCTTTAATAGATGAGTATCTTCGTAAGAAGAATAATTTTAATATTCCCCTGACACTGTGATCATCCGTAATACCGATATTTTTTAATTCGGTAAGTAGCCCCCGGATATAACCAACGTAATCAAACTCCTCAATAGTTTCCCATTCGATAATTAATGCTGCCAATGTCTGTACATAACGCTCAGCAAAAGCAGTCTCAATCTTTTCCAGTTGTTCTGGCGTAATCGATAATAGCTTTCTTTTGCTGCTGGCATCCCGTGGATATTGTTCTCTATTAGCAAGAAAATCATGACCTTGAATATTGCCCTGATAGTTGGTGGCAATTTTATCTATCGGCCCCATGAAACAGTGAATTTCCCAGTCACTGAGGACACTGAGAAACTCCCAGATATTACGCGGATCATAAAACCGGAAAAATACCGGTTTCTCCTGTTCAGGTAATAATACTTGCAAATATTTACGCAAATGCTGGCGCAATGTTTTCATATCCGCTTTTGAGTGAAGACAAATTCCCCAACATGTTTGCCATTCCTCCAAATAAAGTCCGACTTTTTCTGTCACCTCCACCAAGTAAGGCGCTACCTTAAGCCGTTCAGGTGGTAAAGATTCATCATAAAGACAAACCGCGGGGGGATTAAAATTTTCCAAGATAAAAAACAATCGGTATTCAATCGCACCGTCAATGACGGCATAATATTTTTCAGCGGCCATCAGTCGTTATCCTCCTTCGGACAATGTGCAACAAACAAGGAGCCGGCACTGGCGGCAGCTTGCAAAATGACCGGATCCGCCGGTCGCAATAAATCTCCGGGACTCCCCCCTGAGTTCAGATTGATAGATGGACCTTTGATATCGACACCATCAGCATGAATAACGATAAAACTATTACCTACTTTCAGACTGATTTTATTGCCGCTTTGCACCGTAATATCACCATTGGTATCAATACTGAGCATACCTTGAACTTTCTGTGCTACATTGCCATCGACCTGCAAAGTTTTGTCACCCTCAACCTGAACAACGTAGTTCCCGGTAGTTTTGTGTTCCTGCTGCCCATCAACCGTTATTTTACGGTTATTGGTAATCACCAGTTCGTCATCATGGCCAATACTGGTTGTACGGTTGTAATTAATTCGTTCATCCCGGGAATTCAGCACCTGAATCGCCAGATTCTTCTGAGCATGAATAAATATCTCTTCCCGATCTTTTTCATCTTCAAATCTCAATTCATTAAAACCCTCCCCTTTATGGGTTTTTGAGCGAATTGACATCTGGGTTTTTGCTATCGGCAGACGGTTAGGCACAACGTTAGTGGCATGATAGGTACGCCCAATAATAATTGGCTGATCTGGATCGCCATGCAGAAAATCCACCAGCACTTCCTGCCCCACACGCGGGATTGCAATCATGCCCCAGCGCTTGCCAGCCCAAGCCTGACTGACTCTGATCCAACAGGAACTCTGGTCATTGAATTTGCCATATTGATCCCAGGCAAACTGCACCCGCACACGCCCGTATTCATCACAGAAGATCTCTTCCCCCTCCGGGCCAACCACTGTCGCAATTTGCAAGCCGTCAATGCGCGGTTTGGGATAAGGCGAGGGACGCCACACCCGGTTGCGATCGCCAAAGGTGAAGCTGTTCGTTAAGGTCGTCCCCATTTCACCGAAACGGGATTCATCCGCCTGCGGCTGTCTACCGTGATGACTGATTTTAATGACCAGCCACAGGGTATTAAATTGCTCTTTCGGATGATCAGTAAGCGTAAACCCTGATGCCGGCGCCAGAGCAAAACAGTCACTTTGTGCACGGCCAAACATAGCGTCAGTGCGGAGTGCTTCCAGACGATATTGACTCAGGCGCTCGCCACGCTCATCTTTAAAGCGCCCGGGAAAATCATAGTAAGTGTAACTGGGTAAATCTGAACGCTGGTGATTAATTTGGCGTTCGTGATAGTAACAGTCAGCCCCCCACAGCGGATTTTTAAAAGTACGATCCTTCAACACAATGTTGGCAATCCCGACCTGTTCACGCCAGCAGAATCGATTGATGCTGCATTGGCTTCCTGTAGCATCCAATTCTGGGTGATAGGGCAATGAAAATTTGTTATTTATCCGATGAGAATCAATGAAAATAATTATCGGTTCACCCCGCTCCTCAGTGAAATCGAAATAATAAAACATCCCTTCATCAGCCAATAAACGATGGAGAAACGCCAGATCACTCTCATCATATTGCACACAAAATTCCCGTTCAGGATGTTCATAACGCAATTGGCAATAGAAGTTTCTAACGCCATTTTCTTTCAATAATATGTCAATAATCTCAGCCACAGATTGATGCTGAAAAATACGGGAATTAACCCGTAATCCCGCACGCCATAAAGCAGGTTGAATGGTCAAGGCATAATAACTGCGATGACGACCTGTCGTACTTTGTTCAAATTGAGTCACAATCCCAGTTATACTGCGCTCGGGTTTTCCATCACGATAAACGGTCAGTGTCGCAAAATTATCCAGAACATCAGCGAAATTAATATCTGGATCAGCACTGGTTAATGTCGCCTCCAGACAAAATAACGTTGATAGTGCTTCATCTAGAGTAAACTCCACTACAGCAAACGTTTTCTCCGGGAGATGACCCGCAGTCAGTGTAAAAACCAGTCCTGAATCTGCCATTACATTCCTCCTGATTGCAGGAGGTTGAGATTCGGGAAGTTAAATAGATCATGTAAAACAACCATAATTTCACCCTCTTTTACTTAGAGCCTATCCCAATAGGCGTAATTGTTGCAGGCCATTCTTATCAATGAACAGTGAACACGGACAGCGCGGAAAAACCGGAACGTACACGTAGTACGTGAGGATTTTGAGCACTGCCCAGGTTCGCTCTTTATGGCAAAGAAGGGCAAATAAAATAGCCCTATTGGGATAGGCCGTTAAATGATTACCGAAAATATTCACTAGCAAATTCATTAACCAAACTTTTCTCTGTTCAACATATGAACGGGAGGGTAGAAGAGGGAAGAAATAATCAACTTATTTTTTTGAAATAACAACATTTTATTCTAATAAATAGGAGGGGTTTTGGCGGAAAATTTCAATATATTGAATAGGTTACGCTAAAATGAATTATAATGATTTTATTAACTAAAATCGCTGGTCTGAATCAGTAATAAAAATATTGATAAGAATAAATTCACTAAAAACGGAGAACAGAAAACAGAAAACAGAAAACAGAAAACAGGATTATTTAATTGAGAAAATCGCTGGCCTGAGAACCAGCGATTAATATAAATAAGGAAAACCGAATTAACGAAATATCTCAAACAACGACATGCCTTTCATATCAGCAAATGTCTTATACGATGCTTGAAGTACGGCTTGTTGTTGATAATAATTCGAAATCGCTGAGTTCCATTCTACGTCAACCAGTTGACTTAACCGGCTTTTATTCGCCAGGCTGCGTTCCGCCCCCAAATTATCTAAGTCTTCCATTTCTCTCAGTTGTAAACCCAATACCGATTCCACCGAAGAGATATTATTCAATGCGTTGCGAGCGCCGCGGTTAGCCTTATTCAACAATTCCAGCGCATCATCACGACTCTTTTGATCTGCTTCGACGAATGGTGTTTTCAATGACTGAATCGCCATATCTATGGTTTTAAATATATCAGATTCACTCGGGTTGCCATCCGGCTCTTTTATCGGATTACTGGTAGACGAGAGAAAGACTTGCTTCCCGGTATGTCCAATAATCATAGAGCGGTTGCTATCCACTTTCTGAGTTATTTCCTCAGAGCCTCCTAGATAGCTAACTGTGCCGCTTGTACTCTCATCAAAAGGTTTCATATCCGTTTTATAACCGGCAAAAATATAGCGGCCATTACCATCAGTGGTATTACCCAAATTCACCAGTTGTTCTTTAAACCCTGTCAGTTGAATAGCCAGCGAGTTACGATCTTCGTCACTCAATACACCGTTTACTGTGGCTACCAAACTTTCATGAATATCTTGAACCACACCGACAGCTTTGGATACTACACTCAATTGCATGGAAATCGCGTTTTTAGCAAACGAGCGGGCCGTTATATATTGCTGGTTCTGAGCTTCAGCTTGAGCGACCATGACACCCTGAGATGCCGCCATCGGATCATCGGATGGATTTATCACCCGCTGACCACTGGATAGCTGTGCTCCCTGCTGCATCCATTTCGACTGAGCAGTAGTGATACTCGTCATTTTCTGGTCGTACAATATATTGGTACTTACGCGCACAATTTCATTCCTTTTAAATATTCAGCGAAATGCCTAAGATGTCTCAGGCTATTTTTTATTAAATGGCACGTTTATTAGCGACGGAGTTCCAAAATGGCATTAAATAACGTTGTGACAGTCTGGATAACTTGCGCATTCGCCAGATAATATTGCTGTAAGTTTTGTAATGCGCCATATTCTTCATCTACGTTGACGCCGGAAACCGATTGCTGTTCAGCGTAAAGTTGTTTAGTAATATTATTCTGAGTTTCTAAATCAACATTCGCTGTGCTGGTCTGGTTACCAATGGTACTGACCATTGAAGCATAAGCACCAGAAAATGATGCTTTACCCTCTACCAATTTTTTGTTCTGCAATTCAATGAGTTTTTTGGCATTGACGTTATCACTCACCCCACCCTCAATACCGGCAGCCGCCAATTTCGACGCATCTTTAATATTAACCGCCATATTGCCAATAACACCGCTGACGGTTTTCAGTGTATATCGATCGTTTTCTTTTACATTGGTTGGATCTATTTCAACTTTTAGTCCATCAAATTCCAGTGTATTACCTGTCACTTTGGCGGCAATATCCACCTTAACCTTACCAGAGGCACGCTGAATTTTCCAATTAGCGCCATCGTAGCTAATATGATAATCACTATCTTTTACCACCGAGGTATCTGTATATTCCACTTTAAAATTAGCAGAACCTTTATTTTTACTATTGGCAATCACATCCGGGTTATTAAATGTGAAGAAATCTTCACCCGGTTTGCCTTTTAAATCAAAACCAGCACGATGAACCTGATTAAATTGATCGCCCAATACCAACGCTAATCGGTTTAACTGATTACGGGAATTATCCAGTACTTCACTACGCGCCCGTAATGTACCGCCTAATTGCCCTTTATCAATGAATTTTTCATCAATTTCAACAACATCACCAAAACCACGATCATAACCTAATGTAATGCGACTGCTATCCGCATTGGATGAAATCGCTTCTACTCGGTAAGCGGTTGTTCCCTGAACCAGTGTCAATCCCCCCGCAAAAGAGACATTGTAAGAATCGCCATCCTGCTGAATCACACTCACGCCAACCAGCTTATTCAGTTCATTGACTAATTGATCACGCTGATCCAGTAATGCATTCGGCTCAGCACTGCCACCGCCTCTCATACGGGTAATTTCACCATTGAGTTTAGCAATTTGCTGCGCATAGTTATTAATAGACTCAGCCGAATTAGCGATTCCCCGATTAATGTTATTTTCCATTTTACGCAGGAAAGCATCCGCACTTTGCAACTGGTTTACCAGCCCCTTTGATTTACCAATCGCTGTTGTTCTGGCTGCATCATCTTCCGCATTACTGACAACATTTTGTAAACTGGTAAAGAAGTCATCAATGGTGTTTGACAGGTTATTCGCTTTATCTGCCAGCAAATTATCAATCTGGGAAATTTGCTGAGAATAAGTGGTGAATTCACCTTGTTTCGCCCGAGCCTCAGACAGTTGTTGATTAATGAATTCATTATATTGACGGTTAATACTGGTGACAGTAACACCATTGCCGATAAAGCCAACGGACGTCATCGTGCCGCCGTTTTGATTGACAACTGTCGATTGCCGGTTATAACCAGGAACTTTGGAATTTGCGAGGTTATTACTCACGGTTCCCAGAGCAATTTGAGCAGCTTGCAGGCCACTCATCGCGATATTAATAAGACTGCTGGACATCAGAAGATCCTTTTGCGTTTTATTTATACCCGTTATCTTTCAAGTTGCCTCTTTGTTGGCTGCACTCGCTCACCCCGGTCACATCGTTACCTATGCTCCCGGGGATTCACTCCCTTGCCGTCGCGATGCATCTTGAAATCCATTGGGTATATGTCTCCGCTGGTGGCGGCAAATAATCTTTCAGCTAGAAACAAAGTCTGAACTGCTTTAATTTATCGGCTGAACTCAATAAAACTTGAGCAAAATAAAGATCAGAATAGTTTACTCAAATCGTAGGTATAGGCTTTTACCGCCTGCTCTCCGGCACCTTTTAGCTGTTGAATCACTGAGACCAGTTTTTTCGCATACCCGGGATCGGTCGCATAACCTGCCTGTTGTAAGGAATAAGCCCCTTGCTCCGCGGTAGCAGAGCGGGCAACGTTGGCGTAACGGGGACTCTCTGTCAGTAATTTGACGTAATCCTCAATCGCTTCCACGTAAGAGCCATAAACACGGAAGTTATCCTTCATTTTCTGTGGCTCACCGTTGATATATTCTGTGGTCAAGATATTGGTTACCGGCCCTTTCCAACCTTTACCCGCTTTAATACCAAACAGATTATGGCTTGGCTTACCATCAGCGGTCAGAATCTCTCTTTGCCCCCAACCAGACTCTAATGCGGCCTGAGCAATAATCAGCAAATGAGGAATACCACTGCGTTGGCTAGCTATCCGGGCAGGGGTCGAGAGCGTAGAGACAAAATTCGTACTGTTCAGGGGGAGCGGTTTAGGTGCCACCTCGGGTTTCGGTACCGTTCGACGGATAAATTGCTCAAGCGCCTGCCTTGGCAAAGTTTGCAAAATTTCGTTATCCAGTGTCATAGGTATCTTGCCCGCTATGTCACTGGGGACCGTTTTAGCGCTAGAAAGCTGCTTGAGCATCATATCGGCAAAACCTAGCCCCTTCTGAGCAATATTCTGCGCGATTTGCTGATCGTATATCGAAGTATAGAGTCGTGTCTGTTCACTGCTCAACATGCCCTCTTTAGGCAGAGCTGAACGCATGCTTTTCAACATCATCTGAACAAAGAGCCCTTCCATTTGTTGGGCTACTTGCCGTAGCCCCTGTTGTGGATCTTTTGCCAGATTGGATTTTAACGCGTTAACCGACTGTACATCATAAGCCGCACCGGGCAGGGTTAAAAAATCATTCATCAAATGATCTCCAATTTCGCCCGCAAACAACCCGCACTTTCCATTGCCTGTAAGATTGACATTAAATCATTCGGTGTCGCACCCAGAGCATTCAATGCTTGAATAACATGGCTCAAACTTGCACTGGCGTTAACCTGTTGCAACGCACCATTTTGTTCACGGACAGCAACAGCGGGATTACGAGTAACAACGGTACTACCACCTGCTAACGGTGTATTTGGCTGACTAACAACCACTTGATTATCGACAATGACAGAAAGATTCCCTTGAGCAACAGCGCAGCTATCTAGCATGACATTGCGATTCATCACGACAGAGCCGGTGCGAGAGTTGACGATCACTTTGGCATCACCGACATCAACACGGACAGTGAGATTCTGCACATGGGAGAGGAATTTAACCTGCGCACTTTTATCTCTCGGCATACGCAATTGTACTGTGCGGGCATCCAACGGCGTTGCTGTCCCGGTTCCGCCCATACGATTGATCGTATCGCTGATCTGCTGCGCCAGTGTGAAATCTTCGTTATTTAATTGAAGATTCAATATGCCATTTTCACCAAACTGGGTAGGCAATTCGCGTTCAATCACTGCACCGTTACTAATCCGACCACCTGCAAGTTGATTGACTTTTACACTGCTTCCCCCCGCGCTGGCACCGGCACCACCAACCAATATATTACCCTGCGCCAGAGCATAGACCTGATTATCAACACCTTTTAGTGGTGTCATCAACAAAGTACCACCACGTAAGCTTTTCGCGTTCCCCAATGAGGAAACCACCACATCAATATTCTGCCCGGCACGGCCAAACGGCGGTAACTTCGCGGTGACCATCACGGCAGCCACGTTTTTCAACTGCATATTGGTTCCCGGAGGAACAGTAATCCCCAATTGGGATAACATGTTGCTTAAACTTTGGGTGGTAAATGGCGTCTGAGTCGTCTGGTCACCCGTTCCATCCAGCCCAACTACTAATCCATAACCAATCAACGCATTTTCCCGTACTCCTTGAACCGTGGTGAGATCACGGATACGTTCTGCTGATGCCGTCGTTGTCACCAGAGTCAGCAATACAAGAAGAAGGCTGACAGCAAATTGTTTTATCATAACCATCCCCTGTTAAAATGGTGCAACATTCAGGAAGAAACGCTGTAACCACCCCATGTTCTGCGCTTCATTGATATAGCCATTCCCCACATATTCAATGCGGGCATCAGCGACCTGATTGGAACTGACCGTGTTATTAGCATTAATTGTCCGTGGGTTAACGACACCGGAAAAACGAATAAACTCGGTTCCCTGATTGATAGCTATCTGCTTTTCACCAACCACATGCAAGTTACCGTTTGCCAGTAACCGATCGACTGTCACGGTAATCGTCCCTTTAAAGGTGTTATTCGCATTAGCGCCGCCTTTCCCACCAAACGTGTTCTCGGCTTCCATGTCCAGATCGGTTTTATCTCCACCAATTAGCCCTTTCAGGAAACGGGGAGTCAGTGCTGCGGAAAACGTGTTTTTCCCATTACGGCTGGCATTAGCCGAAGAGTTCTTACTGGCGCTGACATTTTCCTGCAATGTAATCGTCAGGGTATCGCCAATATTTCGTGGTCGGCGATCTTCAAATAGCGGCTGATAACCATAATAAACCGGCTGTACTACTTGAAAAATAGCACCATTAGGGACTGGTGCAGTTGCCACAGAAGGTGCGGCGGTGGTTGCTCCCTCAACCAGGGGTTTTTGCGGTATATACGCACAGCCCGTTAGTGACAATACCGCCAGTGCTATACTACAACGCCATTTATTCGCCATATTTTTCCGTAAATGGCGGAACTGACAAACGGCGCTGGTCTCGGCAACAGCCATTGTATCCATCTTCGATACTCTTAATTTATCCCTGAATAACGGGGAAACTGAATGTTCCCCCGCGGTTCTGATTGACGATTAGGTTATAACTGAGTCAGTTTTTGTAGCATCTGATCAGACGTCGACACCGCTTTACTATTAACTTCATAAGCACGCTGAGTCTGAATCATATTGACCAATTCTTCCGCGATATTGACGTTAGATGTTTCGACATATTTATGCTGGAGCAATCCTGCGCCATTGATTCCCGGTGTATTTTCAATCGGTACGCCAGAGCTGCTAGTCTCTACATAAAGGTTTTCACCGATACTTTCTAACCCACTGTCATTGATAAAAGTTGTCAGAGTAAATTGACCAACTTGCTGAGGTACCGATTGCCCCTGTACTTTCACACTGACAATACCATCACTGCTAATGGTGAGGTCCGTCGCATTATCAGGAATGGTAATAGTAGGGAAGATCAAAAAACCGTTAGCGGTTGTCAACTGTCCGTTTTGATCTTCCTGAAATGAACCGTCACGGGTATAAGCACTGGTACCATCAGGTAACTGAACCTGAAAGAAACCCTTTCCTCTAATGGCAACATTATGGCTGTTATTAGTTTCAGATAAGTTTCCCTGACTATGTATACGTTCTGTTGCTACCGGGCGTACCCCAGTACCTATCTGTAAACCAGAAGGTAAGCGAGTTTGCTCCGATGACATCGCCCCTGGTTGACGAATGTTCTGGTAAAGCAGATCTTCAAAAATGGCACGCTGGCGTTTAAAACCATTGGTGCTGACGTTTGCCAAGTTGTTGGCAATCACATCCATATTGGTTTGCTGGGCATCCAGCCCAGTTTTAGCAATCCATAATGATCGGATCATCGGTTTTATCCTCTGTGTCTAAATCAACTCATTGCTAATAGCTGATTAGCACGTTGTGCATTTTCATCTGAGCTATGGATGACTTTCATCTGCATTTCAAAACGGCGGGCATTGGCAATCATGCTCACCATGCTTTCCATTGGGTTGACGTTACTTCCTTCAAGCACACCGGGCATTAATTTCACCTCATCACTGGCTGGCAAGACATCACCCTGTAACCCTTGCGCCTGTTCCGTCATGTGAAAAAGGCCATCATCGCCGCGGACTAGCTGATCGCTCTCCGGTTTCACCATTTTCAATCTGCCAAGTTGCCCCAACTGTGTTGGCGGATCACCAGGAATCAGTGCAGATATAGAACCATCCGTCGCCAGGGTTAACTCAGCCTGTGGCGGAATATTGATCGGGCCGTTGTCCCCCATCAACAAGTTACCTTGAACAGTTAACTGGCCTTCCGCTGAAATCTGAATGCTGCCGTTACGCGTGTAAGCCTCAGACCCATCTTCAAGCTGAACCGCCAGATATCCCCCCTGCCCAATCGCCACATCCAACGGACGAGAGGTATAGTTCATCGGCCCCTGACGATTGTCAGAACCCGGCGTTGAAGCCACAACCAAAGTACGGGTATTAAAGGCAGCCCCTTCAACAGGCACCGCTCGCAAAGCAGCCAGTTGCACCTTAAAACCCGGCGTCGAGGCATTAGCCAGGTTATTTGCCGTCACTGCCTGATGTTCTAGTGTCTGACGAGCACCGCCCATTGCGGTATAAATGACATGATCCATAATGCTATCCTGAAACTATCAGCGCATGCTGACCAGCGTTTGTAGGATCTGATCTTGGGTTTTAATGGTTTGCGCACTGGATTGGTAGTTGCGCTGCGCCACGATCATATTAACCAGTTCCTGGCTCATATCGACGTTGGATGCTTCCAGCGAACCACTGAGCAATTTGCCAAAACCGCCAGAATCCGCAATGCCAACCACTGGGTTACCTGAAGCACTCGTCTCTACCCAAACGTTATCACCCTTCGCTGCCAGTCCTTCTGGGTTAGCAAAGTTAGTCAGAACGATCTGACCTAATAATTGGGATTGCTCATTGGTATAGGTGCCGATGACACGGCCATCTTGCTCAATACGGTAGCCCTTGAATTCACCTGCGGCATAACCGTCTTGCTTGGGTGCTGATATGCTGTCAGTATCAATCTTTTGCTGTTTACTGCCATTAAAATCAATAGTGATATCAGCGGCATTAGAACCATTCAGAGAAGGAACATTAAATGTAAACTGATTATTGTCACCAATTAGTTTACCGTTGCCATCAAATTTCAACGTCCCCAACGAAGCGGCTTTAGCGCCCTCAACCGCACTATCCTGAGCATGAACCTGCCATTCGTTATCATTCGTTTTCACAAAGAAAACCTGGATAGCATGTGGGTTACCCAAGCTATCAAAGGTGGTAACACTGGTAGGATAGTTATAAGAATCGTTATTTTCCGGCGAGAAAGCCTCTGTCGGTTTTTTATGCATCGAATTAAGGTTGGCTGTCATCGTAACCTTAGTTGTTGCTTTAGCCATCAATATACCTTGAGGTATTGTAATTGGCTCTGGGTTAGCCCCTTTCTGAATCTCCGGCGCACCACCATTGACGCTGGCAGCGGGATAGCCGGTCAATTTCATGCCTTGCATGTTGATAATATTGCGGTTCTCATCCATCTTGAATTGGCCGTTACGGGAATAATAAATCCCGCCATCACCGCCTTGCATACGGAAAAAACCGCCCTGCGTGATCGCCAGATCAAGTGTTCGGTTAGTCGTCGTTGGCGTACCATCTTTAAAATTCTGATTAACACCCGATACTTTTACCCCCAGTCCCACCTGAGAACCGGCAAAAATGTCAGAAAAAGCAACCGTGCTGGATTTAAAACCATATGTCGCCGCGTTAGCGATATTATTACCAATAACATCCAAATTACTTGCCGCGGCATTCAAACCACTTACTGCTTGTGAAAAAGCCATATTATTCTCCGTTAAAATTCTTGCTGGTTAAAGAATTTGACGTATCTGATCCATAGTGACGGCACCGATCCGCCCTAAATCTAGCTTAGCGCCGTCCGCGTCACGAGTAACACCATTTACCTTCGCAAACCTCAGCGGCTGAAATACTCTCTGTTCGCCTTTATAGCTGGCAGTAATAGTGAAGTTATAAGCGCCATCCTCAACATTCGTGCCATCTTCTTTTTTGCCATCCCAAGGGCGGAAGCTATGGACACCCGCTTCCAATCCACCGAGATCAATTTGGCGTACAACCCCGCCTTGTTTATCAATAATGGTGACTTGCACACTATCCGCGGGCCTTTCCAACTCAATACCATATGGTGTCGTACTGACGTTCCCAGCTTCTTTGTCTAAACCTGCCAAAATAGTATTCCCAGGGATCATAACGCCTCGCCCAATCAGAGCTGATGCCTGTACAGGCTGATTATTATTTATCTGACCGACAATAGACCCCAGTGTGGTATTCAGCTTTTCGATCCCCGCTAGTGTGTTAATCTGCGCCAAATGGGAAGTCAGCTCATTGTTCTTCATCGGGTTAGTGGGGTCTTGATTTTTCATTTGCGCGACCAGCAATTTCATGAAGTTGCTATTGAGCTCTTCACTACCCTTTTTCTTGCCAGCCAATACTGGCTCTCCAACAATCGTGTTATTCAGTGATTCATTCACTGAACCGGTAATCGCCATGAGTCACTCCTGTTACTGACCTAACGTCAATGTTTTCAACATCATCGACTTAGTTGTATTAAGCACTTCAACGTTGGCTTGATAACTACGGGAAGCGGAAATGGTGTTAATCATTTCTCCGACCACATCAACGTTTGGCATCCGCACATAACCCTTTTCATCAGCCAATGGATGTCCCGGCTGATACTCAAGGCGGAAAGGGGTGGGATCATCAACAATTTCACTGACTCTGACGCCACCGGTTTCCTGCCCTGCCGGTGCGGCAACACGGAAAACCACCTGTTTAGCCCGATACGGCTGACCATCAGGTCCCGCAACACTATCGGCATTTGCCATATTGCTAGCGCTGACATTTAATCGTTGGGATTGCGCTGATAATGCCGAGCCGGCAATATCAAAAACACTGAGTAAAGACATTGCCCTTATCCTTGCTGTAAGACTGCCATCATGCTTTTAACTTGAGAGCTGGTCGCCGTCAGTTCAGCCTGATATTTCAAGCTGTTATCCATAAAATTGCTGCGTTCCATATCCATATCCACCGTGTTGCCATCCATTGCTGGCTGATAAGGCACCCGATACAGTAAGTCCATCTCCATTCTCTTCTGAGGCTGAATAGGAATATGCCGATCGGATGTCAGCGTCAGCCCGATCCCGTTTCCGGTGACCCGACCGTGTGCAATGGTTTTTTTCAGTTGTGTGGCGAAATCAATATCCCGCGCTTGATAACCGGGCGTATCCGCATTGGCGATATTAGCGGACAATATTTCTTGTCTCCGTGATCGCAATGACAGAGCTTCCTGCTGAAAATGAAAGGCTGCATCTAATTTATCGAGCATATTCCTCCCTCTGATGTGACTGACCTGTGTTGTGAAACTTAATAGCGCTGTTCGCGATCGCGAAATTCGCAGTAAACAGAATAAACGCAGAAGGAAAAGCCTATCGGATGAATAGACGCTAATTGAATTGCTATTTATCCCATTGGCCGATATTCAATGTAGGTACACTTATACGCGACTAATTACGCGACTAATTACGCGACTAATTACGCGACTAAACGGCAGCATATTGACCTACAGAAATAATGAGAGCGAGAAGATGCAAGCTATAAATATTATCGGGCTGTTCGCATTTTTCTTTATCACTTCGATGGCATGGGGCAATAATTTACCCCAAGCTATGGAGCACTATTTCCAGCAGATACATAGGGATAATCATTACAAAGTTTCTGTTAACATCAGAACCCCTGAACAACAATGGCCTCAGTGTGAACGGCCAGAAATTCAACCCGCTATCGGTGGTCAAAATTGGGGAAATCTCTCTTTACCTGTTATCTGCCATCAACAACGCAAATTCATTCAAGTCGCTGTCAGTGTGACAGGGAATTATCTGGTTACCCGCCGAGCTATCTCGCGTAATGATGTTTTGTCAGATAAAGATTTTCAGGTCAGAAGAGGATTACTGGAAAGACTACCGCATGATCTGGTCATTAACAAAAATGAGATAAAAAATAGTATTGCGATACGTAACATCCCGGCGGGGCAGGCGATTACGCATAATATGTTACGCCGCCCGTGGGTTGTACGGTCAGGCCAGTGTGTGGCGGTGATTATACAGGGAAATGGCTTTCAGATACGAAACGAAGGGAAAGCTATTAATAACGCCGCTATTTCTGATAAAGTCAGAGTTAGAATACATTCAGGGCATGTTATAACCGGCCAGGCATTAGAAAACGGCAATGTAAAAATCATGTTATAAGTTCTAAAGTTTTCTTTCACTGTGCCGATATAACCAGCAGAGCACGATTTGCAGGTATGCAAATGGCATGTAACCTGCTCCGATCCATAGGTGAACCTATGCCTGGCCATAAAGGATAATGATTATGAGTATCGAACGCACTCACCCCTTATTAGCTATCGCTGCTGTTCAACAGCGACCAACTAATGAAAGCGCCCAGGGCACCCGAAAAACCGCCGGCGTTACCTTACAAAGCAGCGATGCACAAGTAAAACTGAGCGAAGCACAAACAAAACTGGTTCAACCAAGCAGCCAGGATATCAATATCCAAAAGGTGCAAAAGTTGAAAGAAGCTATTGCTCAGGGAAGCTTAAAAATGAACAGCGGTAAAATAGCAGACGCTCTGCTCAAAGAAGCCGCCGAAAACTTTCAATACGATAAGAAATAATTAAACCCGCTATGGAAGAACTTCAACAATTACTCGAACAGCAAGTGACCTATTTGACCTCGCTGACCCAAACTGTGGCGGAAGAACAGCGTATTTTGTGCGAGGGTTTTATTGAAGCACGAGATTTGCACCAGATAACAGAACGAAAAATTTTCCTGTTGTCCGCGCTTAGCCATTCAGAACAGCAACGTCTTAATTTGAGCAAAGCATTAAACATTATTGCGCCTTATGATAAACAACCTTTGCTGGCCACATTATGGCAACAGATCGGCAAAGCGGTTATCCGGGTTCGTGATTTAAACACTCATAACGGTTCGTTGTTAACCCGGCATCTTGATTTGAATAGTAAAGCCATTGCTTTCCTAAAAAGCCATCATAGCCCCTCGCTTTACGGTTCAGACGGCCAGGCTGCCCGTCACAGCATGCTTTCCGGCCACAAAGTTCAGGTTTGATTCAGTGCATTACCGCCCATTGCGGTAGTGCTACTTTTTATTGTTTTGATAGTATCTGTAAGCCCACCCTTCCTGTTCAACCCGAGCTTCGTCGCTGCTCACGGAGTCCTCAAGCATGAATAATTCAAACGAAACGAAATGTACTGTGAAACAGTTGTTGCAATCGGGGAAGAACGGATTAGCAAAAATCACCATTTGTAAGTCAATATAACAATTGCACAACTATAATGTTTTGCGTGTTACAAAAATATATTGCAAAATAGGAATAAGCAACAATGGGTAACTATCAAAATTAACAGCGAGAACATTCTTCATTTCATTAATCTACCTTGGGAATAATACATTGATGCATAAGCAACTAAAAAAAAGAAAATCGAGCGGACAACAGATACCAAAAACGCCTCAGCAACAATTCAAAACTTACTGGAAGTCCATCGAAAAATACCAATTGAAGATCGCCAAGCTACAACAGCAACAAGACGAATTGTTCATGCGCTTTCAACAGGAGATCTTACCGATAGAACATCAATATATGCAGTCCAGATATGATAAAGCGGCACGGTTGCTTTCATTTGCCGATAAAAAATCGCTGGGGAAAAACCAACGGAGAGAATTATTTTCCTGGATAGAAGAAGAGCTTACTGAGTTATATACTTACCCCTTTAATGAAAACCTTGATCTCAATAAGTTGAACAATCACTTTTCCAATCTTCATGCGTTGAAAGAAGAGGAAATTCCGACACCAGAACAGATGGATGATATCCGACAGACTTTTAGTGAATATTTTGATTTTAGTGAAGAAATATCTGATGAAGAATTACTTGATATGATAAAAAATCCCGAAAAAATGCGTTCCACCATAGAACAGCGTTTTCAACGGGAATCAGAGCATTTCCACGATGAATATGATGCAGAAGAGACCTCTGACTTCGATCCTGCGGCAGAAGACCAGAAAAAACTGGATTCTTTGTTTAAATCGCAGGAAGTGAGCCAAATGTATAGAAAAATAGCCAAGGTACTGCATCCGGATCGTGAACAAGATTTAGATGAGAAGAAGAAGAAAAACCAGTTGATGGTACAGTTATCAAAAGCCAAGAAAGGTAATGATGTCTGGACGATAATAGACATGTACCACAAGTACATTGATCCAACTTTCAGTTTTAATAGCCGGGATATATCCAACATCAATAAATTGCTCAAAGCACGTATAGACAGATTAGCCGATGAGCTTAATCAGCTAAAAAAATCTGATTCGTTACCGGGCATGATTTGGCGCACACTGGGAGGTAATACATCGAAGGCAATAGAGAATAACCTCCGCGAACATTGCAAAAAATTGCGGCAACATATAGAAAACGAAATCCAACTGCGCGAAAACCTACGCTCACTGACTGTATTAAAAAGCTACCTTGCAGAACGACGTGATGCCTTTGAATTTGAACAGGAAATTATCGATTATTTTTTCAAACAATATTGAATCCGCTGAGTCTGACAGAAATTTCGACTGGCGTGCCACATAGACTCAACGCGGAACAGCAACGGGCCTTTATGGAAACCTACGGGAAACTCAAGCAGGAAGCCGGAGACCATGAGCCTATCCTGTTCATTGATGGCGTCCATCCCACGCAAGGGACGAAACTGGCTTATGGCTGGATGCGTAAAGGCCAGAAAACCGCAGTGAAAACCACGGGAAGCCGTACCCGTCTGAACCTGATGGGAGCCCTGAATCTGGCCGATATTAGCAAAACGGTAGTACGCGAGTATGACCGTATCGACAGTTATCACATCGCCGAGTTCTTCATTGCCATCCGTGAGACCTATCCGGTCAGTCAGAAGGTTCATATTATCCTTGACGGAGCTGGTTACCACCGAAGCAGGTAGGTGAAAGACTGGGCTTATGTGATGAATATTGAGCTTCATTACTTGCCGCCATACAGCCCGAATCTGAACCCGATAGAAAGGCTGTGGAAGGTAATGAATGAACAGGTCAGGAATAACCCTTATTTCGCCTCGACGGCCTTGTTCAGGCAGGCAATACATCGTTTTTTTACGGAAATATTACCGGAACTTGCCGGGAACCTGTCGTGCCGTATTAATGACAACTTCCAGGTTATGAATCCTGCATCTTCAAGTTAAGCGGGTATATAAATAATTTTTCCTCAATGACACCATTTAATATCTTTACAATACTTTTACTTATGAAATTATTATTCCAACAATAGAGAATAAAGCTTTATTTAATTAAACCCTATGGCAAAAAAAATGTATACATCTGATTTAAATCTAATAATTAATTTTTCACACAAGAATTATTGATTAATTTCATACATAGTCTACTGTTTATTCCATCTGTCTGAAATTTTAGCTGCTCAGACATATCACTGAAAAAACCTTACTTTAATAGAGGATGATTTATGGTCGATAAAAAAGTACCTCAAGATGATAATAATTTATATATTTCCCCAGATCCGGGTACCAAAGATTTAAAAGAGACTGAAAAAGTATGGGGAGCTGGCGCTGCTGAAAAAACCTATGCTGCTAATAAGTTCGATCCTGCTACATCAGATAAACAACTCTCTTATACTCCAGGAAGGGTGGCTAAAAATCTATTTAATCATTATCAAGCTGATCCTAATTTTCAGGTATTTGGCTACCTCACTGACTGGGGGATTTATGACAGCCGCTATGGTGAATTTGCCGGAGATACCAACGTCGATTACACAATAGGTGGTCGTGGTACAGATATCATGCGCTTGAAACATGATAACTACCCACGTTATGACAAAATTATCGTGGGCTTTGCAGGAATTATTGGTGATGAAGGATCAGAAAAAGACTCGATCAACAAAGGAGCCGTAGATTTCGCGGTTGCCCAAGACGCAGAAGACCTAATTAATCACCGAGGTAAAGTGACCTTCATTGATGCCTGGGCAGATGTTCAAGCCTACCTAAACTGTGGGTTTGCAGGCTGGGTACCCGGCGATCCGCCGGAAATGTTTGATCCAAATAAAGCGCAAGGTATTCTAGGCGCATTAGTCAAACTCACTAAAGTCGCCAAGCCCCCCAAAGTTGGTTTAAGCTTGGGTGGTTGGACAATGAGTCAGGCATTCCACCATATCGCCAAAGAACCTGAATCCCGCGAAAGCCTGGCTGAAAGTCTTAAAAAAATCTTTGATACCTTCCCGATGTTTACTGACCTTGATCTTGACTGGGAATATCCCGGTGTCGAAGGTGCTCCAGGCAATAATTATGGCGACGAAGATGCAGCAAACTATGCCCTATTAATTGAAGCGGTTAAGCAGAAAGTACCTCACATAAAAATCAGTATCGCACTCAATGCTGATCCAAAAAAAATGGAAAAAGCAAATGTCCTTGAGCTAATCAAAGCCGGCGTTGAGGGACTCAATGTGATGTCTTATGATTTCTTTGGCTCTCCGTGGGCGGAAACGTTAATGCATCATACTAATCTTAAACGTGACCCCGTAAATAACGAGCTGAATTCAATGGAGGATGCGGTTAATTATCTTCTAGGGCTGAATGTTAACCCAAAAATGATTTTCTGCGGTTTCTCCGCTTATAGCCGTAATGCCCAGCAAGCATTCGTCACTCAGGTATCTCCGCTGAAAGGCTTCTATACACCATACGATCCTGACCCTGAAGAAGATAATACTTTCGGTAGCTTTGCCGAAGGTGTCACTGAATTTCCAGATCTGTTACGTCATTACTTAGATAAGAATCTACAGGGTAAAAACAGCTTCACCCTTTATACCGATAAAGTCTCCGATGCAGATTTTCTCTATAACGAGAACAATGGCGCATTTTTATCAATAGAAACTCCGCGTACCGTGTATGAGAAAGCAAAGTTTGTCAAAGAAAAAGGTCTGGGAGGATTGTTTGTCTGGACAATTGACTCAGATAACGGGCTATTGGTTAACGCCGCCCGTGAAGGATTAGGCGGAACGCCCATTTCTCCAGTGACGGTAAATATGTCCAAATTCTATGGTGTTGGGAAAATAAAGCTAAGTTCCCAACGCAGACGCACTCAGTTCCCCTTTATAACCAAACATAAACAAAGAAAAATGGTTATTGCCAGAAAGAAATAAATATCCAGACTATATAAGTTGGCTCGACTCATCATATTGAGTTGAGCCTTACTTATGCGTTATTTCAGTTTATAAGGTGAATTATGAACGATAAGACAACGCTCCAATCCAATAATAGTGCGTCTCAGACTATTTCAACGCTTTTAATGAAAACAATCCCAACAGAAGCAAAAAGCCATTTCATCACTCAACTCAATACTTTTGGTTACCAATCTGTTTTCGATATTGTTCGCGTAGGAAAATCCCGTTTTCTTCGCCGCCATAATCATCAGTTCTCTGGACACGCAGAAGAAATCTATGATCGTGCGCTCAGTTTTGCCACTCAACTCGTCCATATGCAAAGAGAACAAGGGTTACGCGATGGTGAGCAGTTGCGTCTGAAACGCATTGCAGAGGGAAAACCCGAACTGCCCAATTATGCCGAACTTTTTCCTGAACCTTGGGATAACTTCTGTCGCGAGGGTGCATTGGAAGCGCTTAATTCCCCAATAAGTTATTTACTTGAGCTCTACCTGTTTGCACGGCAAATCGAGCTGGACTCTACAGAAGGCGCGACAACGCTTGAACAGCGACGTCCTGACTTAGCCGAATTAATGCTGAATGCAGACAATACTTATCAGGAACTTCCAGCATTAAAGATCGTCAATGAAGTACTCAGTTATTCCGCTGCAAACTATATCGATATCACAGAGGATACGGGTAAACCTGTTAATCAGGTATTAGGTGAAACACGCTACCCTTTTACGTTGCCTTTCAGCTTACCAACACTGCAAATTACACTGGGACTAGAACAAAAAAAAACCTCTCTGGCTAAGGTCATTCAGGCATTAAGTACTCAATTGCCCTGGTTTACTAGCGAGATGGCACCAAATAAACAGGATAATATCTTACTGGCAGGTACCCTGCTGAGTAAGGAGCAAATGGCATTGTTGAGCCAACCTAGCCCATTTGCCCAAGTCCATCTGACTCGTCCTCGCTTACAAGCGGTTTATCTTAGCGGCAGTACAACAGAAACTGTCACAGACATTGTGCTTTCTGCTCATGGCTATATTGTGCCACCTGAGGAGCAACATAACGCCAGTGGGCCAGAAGCGCTGACATACAGTGAGATCGAACCCGCGCCGGATAATTACGAATTCATCACCGTCACCTGTACTAATCAGGATCAAAAATCCATTACGATTAACCTACGCGGTAAATCAGTGCTTAGTTATCAGCGTATTAAGGCCCGATTGGTTCCATTTGATGATACCCCTCCCTACCCGCGCCAATTAGAGCTCAGTTGGCATGACGCAGATAATCCTGAACTTGATCTTTCTGACGGCCCTTATTTTGGTGAAGTCAAAATTGAAGTTCAAGAATGGAAAGAAAAGAGATCAATCCTGACCTTAACTTATCGTTTCGCCATTGCGAATGATGATATTGATGAAGATAAGTTGCTGCCGGAAGCTCCTGATTTCTTCTTAAAAAACTATGGTATTACACCTCAACAACGGCAACAGTTGGAAGAAATACTGTTTTTTTCCGAACAGACCAAAGGTTCAGTCGAAGAGTTGGAACGTGCATTTAGCCACGGTGATTATCATCCCATCGTGTCACCGAATGTTCAGTTCAACAATACTATATTTGACAATGGGCAAAGCAATACAATATTCCCGACATCTTATCAATACGGTTCAGTATATTTGAATTCTGCCCATCCAGAAGCGCTGAATATTAATACAACACGTCCCCGTAGCATGGTGGCAATGACAGAATATCGGTTTGATCGTTTGAACCGCTTATTACGTCTGCAACGCTGGACAAAACTACCACATGATAAATTAGATCTGTTACTCACTTCATCTGCCCGAGCAGAAAATACCGACAATTTAGAGTTAAATATCAACTACAATAGCCTGCGTGCTCTGGGGCTTTTCCGTCATTTAAATAATAGCTATCATTTGGAAATTGAAGCTTTTGCTGCTTTTATTCACCAAATTACTCCCTTTAATATCAGTTCTAATGTCCCGTTCTTTGATCAGGTATTCAACCAGCCTAAACTGTTTGATACCCCAATGACACTAGACAATAGCGAATTTGACTATACTACCCGCCGGGGCAACGATGCCAGAACGGTGAAGCAGATTTGTGCCGGTTTGGGGATTTCTTCAGCGACTTTCCAAATCTTAGCTCAACAAGTCAGTTCCGCGTTCTCACTGCCAGAAAAACATCTCCGACGCTCTTTGGACGTCATATCTGCACTGTATCGGCTGGTTATGATCCCCAGACTGTTTAAATTGACCGCAGAACAAGGGATTATCATCGTTGATATTCTAGCTAAAATTGGCAAGTTTAATCCTTTGCTACTGGCGGGAACACCGCATTTAAGTCCGTTGGGGAGTGACGGAATATCCACAATAGAAATCGATATTCTTGACATTATTCTTGCTATGGAGGCAATGTCAGCCTGGCTATCACAGTCAAAATTGACTCCGGAAGAGCTGAGTCTGTTCACTCAAAACCAAAGCTTACCCATTGTTGCTACCGAGAGCAGTGCGGCGTTTTTTGATGGCATCATTACCGGTCTGAAAGAAAACAAATTGACGGAACAAGATTTCCAAGCATCAGATATCATTAACGCCGGTAATTGGATACCGAAACTTCACGAACTCATCACCCCTGAAGGTCTGGTGACGCCATTTCCTTTGGTCTGGGATCAAAGTGATGAGGAATACCTTGAAGAAATCATTACACCTATCGTTAATGCACTAGATGCCTCTTTAATCGTTAATGCACTAGATGCCTCTTTAATCGTTAATGCACTAGATGCCTCTTTAGAGGACAAACAACTTACAATTAAAGCGCTAAAACTCATTATTCTGCAATATAAAATAGCACAGGATAATTTAGTCTCTACCGCAGTCGCCAAAGAGTATGGTGTTTCCCGCGATGTGGTTCCTCTGTTATTGCGCTGGATTGGCAGTAGTGTGACGAAATTATTAGAGATGCTGAGTCAGAAGTCGCACCAATACAATGGACGTATCCGTTACCCACGGCAGGTTTCCGATGATCTTCTGAAAATTTCATATCATCTGGCAATGAACGGTGCATTGATTAAGCAATTGCGCTTGACATCTAAATTACTATTCTTGCGCCTGGCCGAACCAGAATGGCTGGATCTATCACCTATTAAGGTGGCGGATAGCAAACAAGGTGCTCCCTTGACACTGAAAGAAGTCTTTATATTGAGCCGTTATCGTAACTGGTTGACCTCTTCACTACATACAGAAGACGAATTAATAGAATATTTGTCTTATGCCAATAATCCGTCGGTTGAGCGTAATGACGATGATATTAATCTCGATTGCGCAGAGCTGTTAGCCGATATTTTAGGCTGGGACGCCAGTGAGGTCGAACAGGCATGCGAAGAATTTATCCCAGCACGCGCCTGCAATATGGGGCAGATTGATTGGTTGCGCCGTATCCAAGCACTTTCACAACAGACGAAGCTATCCGTTTTACCACTTCGTGAGGCAACCGCAATCTCCTCTTCTTCCACATTCGATCAGATCCAGACTGTCGGTGAAGCTGTCATTGCAGCAACACGATCCTGATCTTTCCGGAGAAAACAACAATGAGCGAAAATACAATAGAAGCCCGTCTGTTGGAAGCACAACGAGATGCATTGCTGGACTATTTTATTGGTCAGGTAGTTGCTCACTCTCCTACGATGGCGTCGCAGCGTGATGATATTAAAAGTGTAGATGATGTCTATGATTACCTGCTATTGGATATTATGGTTTCTGCGAAAGTCAGCACCAGCCATGTCGCAATGGCAACCAACACCCTGCAACAATACATTAACCGCATCTCGCTAAATATTGAAAAAGGTCTGTTTATGACCGTAGAGGAGAGCGAGAACTGGCAAGAATTTGCGAACCGTTATGGCTACTGGTCTGCCGATCGCATGCTCAGAACCTACCCGGAAAGTTATTTGGAACCGACGTTACGGCTGAATAAAACCGAGTTTTTCTTTCAGTTGGAAAGCGGCCTGAATCAAGGGAAAATTACTGAAGGATCTGTACAACAGGCAGTGCTAGGGTATTTAAACAATTTTGAAGATGTCAGCAATCTAAAAGTCATTGCTAGTTATGAAGATGGCGTTGGAATCACACGTGATAAGTTTTTCTTTATCGGACGCACACGAACCCAACCTTACCAATACTACTGGCGCTCTCTGAATCTGTCTATTCGTCACCCAGATACTGATGCACTTTCGCCCAATGCCTGGAGTGAATGGCGTTTGATTGACTTACCGCTGGGAGGCGTAGAAAGTACAGTGATACGTCCCATCTTTTTAAATAACCGCTTATATATTGCCTGGGCAGAAAGCGAAGAAGTTATCCCCACGTCAACAAATACGCGTGTATTTGCAGACACAGCGGAAACACCGAAAACATACAACACTCAATTAAAAATCGCCTACGCAAAATATGATGGAACTTGGAGCGCCCCAAGTACCTTACGAGAAAGTGAGTTACCTTATCAGATGACCGATATGGTTGCCGTCATGGATGTAATGCAAGGCGAACCGAAGCTCGCTATTGTCGCCTTTACTCGCCTGAAAGGCGTCGATCCTATTCATGGCCCTTACGACTACGATTATTGCTTCGAATTTATCTGCGATACCTTGTTGGCGGAAATTACCGATTTACCTGACACATCGGAAAAATATGCCGCACAGCTGGTGTGGAATTATTCCCGCGACCAGAAAGATGAACTTGGAAACCCCATACCTTACCGTACTATGGTGCTTTACCCGGCAACGCGTAATACCGAATTTATGATTGCAGGGGACAAACCTAAAATAGGCGGCAGAGATGAACTGGGCAAAGGGACTATAGAACTTGTTGTCGATTTTGTCTACGGCTCCAGTACCGAACTTCAACTGACCGCCAGATCGACTTTTGATTATGGTTCTGATCCACATCATGACGAATTTCCAGACGAAATTGACTTCTGTATTTGGCAGCTCAATATCACCAAAACTATAGATGATGATGGGAAAGAAATCGAAGTCCAGTCTGAGGAAAAACTAGGATCAGTTACCATACACAAACACCAACCCGTACCAGAACTTGTTGTTCCCCGCCTGGATCTGGGAGACCACCGCTCCGTTACACTAAAGGCTGGAATTGATATCGTCGGCGGCGGATCATATACCAATGATTATCGAGTTGCGATGTTGATCCGTTTGTTAGTTCAATTCAAGGAAGAACGCCAGGTTCAGTACCTTTCCTTCCCACCAGATGATGATGAAAATATTCCACCCACTATTCGACTGAATACCTTGTTTGCCAAAGAATTAATCAGCCGCGCCAGTCAAGGCATTCATCAAGTACTCAGTTGGGATACTCAGCATATTAAGGAACTCCCTCTCCCGCCACACAGTGGAATGACAGCAATTGATCTCGATGGCGCTAACGGTATCTATTTCTGGGAACTGTTTTTCCATATGCCATTCTTAGTCGCCTGGCGCTTAAATATCGAACAGAGACTTGAAGAAGCCACACAGTGGTTACACTATATATTTAATCCGCTGGAAGATGCCGAAAACGCGGATTTATCCAAAGGAAAACCGCGTTACTGGAACAGTCGACCACTGCTTGATCCGCCACCGCAATTTATGCGCAGTTTTACCCAACCTACAGATCCTGACGCCATAGCAGCCAGTGAACCTATTCACTACCGCAAAGCTATTTTCCGCTTCTATCTGAAAAATCTACTGGATCAAGGTGACCGGGAATATCGCAAGCTTACACCGACATCACGCATTGTCGCCCGACTGCTCTATGCATCAGCTAACTCTCTGCTTGGAACCAGTCCAGATATTCAACTTGCCGCTGAATGGAAACCTCTGACACTGGAAGACGCAGCAACCTATACTCATTCTAAACCACGTCAACTGGAAGTGATGATGGCTGACACACTGCCACTGCTGCCTGTAGCATGGGATTCATCAGTAGCTAATCAACCCTCTGATTTATTCCGCAAGCCAGTTGATACAGAGTATCTAAAACTCTGGGAACTACTCGCGCATCGTCTATACAACCTACGCCATAATTTGACCCTAGACGGAAAAGAGTATCCAGTAGGACTTTTCGATGAATTGATTAGCCCTCGCGATTTGCTAAAACAGCGCTATCAACGTGTTGTTGCTAATCGTCAGGCTGGCGCTAAACGAATGTCGATCCCCAACTACCGTTTTGCACCGGTGTTTAACCGAGCAATGAGTGGTGTGGAGACATTAATTCAATATGGTAATAGCCTGCTCAGTTTACTGGAACGCAAAGATAACCTGGATTTCGAACGATTCAGAATGCAGCAACAGTTGGGGTTATATAGTTTTACACTGAATCTGCAACAACAAATGATTGATATTAACCAAACTTCCTTGGATGCACTCAACGTGAGCCGTCGTGCCGCTCTTGAACGACAACAGCACTATCAGGCATTGCATGATGAAGATATCTCCGGCTCCGAGCAGGAAGTCATTGCGCTACAAGCCGGCGCGGCTGACGCGGTGATTGCGGCACAAGCCATCTCGACCGCCGGGGCAGTTGCCGATCTTGTACCCAATATTTTCGGCTTCGCAATGGGAGGGATGCAATACGGGGCTCCACTAAGGGCTATTGCAGAAGGTATACGCATTGAGTATGAATCCAAAAATGCAAAAGCTAATAGCCTGAGCGTTTCAGAAAATTACCGTCGTCGCCGTCAGGAATGGGAAATTCAATATAAACAGGCTGAAATTAACGTTGAAGAAATCGATCAACAAATTACTGTTCAGAACCGCCAATTGCAGGCATCCATCACTCAATTATCCCAGATACAAGCCCAAAAAGAACACGATAGTGCGTTGTTGGAATATTTTTCCCAACGTTTCACCAGTGAAAACCTGTATATGTGGATGATAAGTCAAATATCCGCACTGTATTTACAAGCTTACGACGCCGTAATGTCTCTCTGTTTGTCTGCTGAGGCTTCCTGGCAATATGAAATGGGGAAATTTGACACACAATTTATTCAAGGCGGTGCCTGGAACGATCTTTACCAAGGACTGCTGGCAGGCGAGTCTTTGAAACTTTCCTTACAGCGTATGGATCAAGAGTATATAAAACAGAACGTTCGCCGGCTGGAGGTGGTTAAAACCATTTCATTAAAATCACTACTAACTTCCCAAGCATGGGAAGCGGGTAAGTCAACCGGTAACTTTAATTTCAATCTGGATTCTGAAATGTTCAGCAGAGATTATCCCGGACATATTGATCGTCGCATCAAAACAGTCTCGGTTTCTCTGGCGACACTGGTCGGCCCCTATCAGGATATTCGTGCGACGCTGGTGCAAGATAGCAGCAGCATTAACTTCATGGAAGATCCTGACACTATCGACTATTTACTTAACCCGGTTAAATACGGCGACCCTCGTGGCTTAATTCGTAATTTACAGGCCAAGCAGGCGGTAGTGTTATCAACCGGTATAAACGATAGCGGCATGTTCCAGCTTGATTTCCAGGATGAGCGTTTCCTGCCTTTTGAAGGAACCGGGGTATTTTCTAGCTGGACACTAACGTTTGGTGATAATCAATCTGACCTGTTGGAAAAGATGAGCGATATTATCATTCATCTGCGTTATACCGCACGTTCTACCAGTGACAGCTTCGCTAAAAAAGTCAAAGAGCGATTACTACAGCACGAAGCTCAAAAAAAACAAGACTAACCGACTCACATTTTGCACCTCAGTAAATGAGGTGCGAAAAACATAAAGGTAAAAAAAATGACTGATAATAGGAAATATCAATATACCTGCAAAAAAGCCATGTCCGATGCCAGTGAAAATATCGGAGCACCGCTAACCGCCTGGAGCAATCAATCCGGTGGAGAAACCTATTACGTTATCTTTGATGGTCAAGTCTATAAAAACACTTACTGGGTAGAACGCTGGCACATTCCTGAGCGTGACAATATTCCATCATACGAAAATGCCTGGCTCTGGGTAAGAGAAGCAACGGCGGAAGAAATCGCTAATCACGGTAATCCTAAGGAAGGCACCGTTGAACCTATCCCCGGAGATGTCGCTATCCTAAAACCCGATGCTCTCACAGAGGAAACTTATCAGGAAAAAGGCTATAAGCCTGATGGTTCAGGCACGAATCTGGCTTATACCTCTGCACGTGTATGTCATTCCCTTTATAACCCATATGAAACGGATAAGACACGCCCTAAAGTTTCTGCCTATATTACTGACTGGTGCCAATATGACGCGCGCTTACCAGCAGCTTTAGATGACTCCGGCGGGAACGAAGATAAGCCTGGTCGTGGATTTAACCTAGAGGATATTCCCGCAACTGCTTATGACAGATTAGTATTCAGCTTCCTAGGTATTTATGGAGATAAAGGAAAAAAAAGTGACAGAATCAACCTGTCTGCTGAGGGTTGGAATAAACAATTAAGACCGGAAGACCCTCCTATCACATTCGGTCATATCGTTCCTGTCGACCCTTATGGCGATCTAGGAACCACGCGTAACGTCGGGCTACCTGATGAAGATAAAAGAGATGCCGGTCCTAATACATTCTTGCAATATTATAATCAGCAAGCCGCATCGGGCCTGCTCGGAGGGCTGCGTAACCTGCAACAACAGGCCAAACTGGCTGGTCATCGTTTGGAACTGGCATTCAGTATCGGTGGCTGGAGTATGTCTGGCTATTTTTCTCCCATGCTAAAAGACGACACACAACGCGAGACCTTTATTAACAGCATTATTGACTTCTTTCAACGTTTCCCCATGTTTACCGCTGTCGATATCGACTGGGAATATCCAGGTGCCAGTGGTGAAGAGGGTAACGAGTTCGATCCAATTAATGATGGACCTAACTACGCCATACTCATTAAAGAGCTGCGTCTGGCTTTGGATCGAGCATTTGGGACCAGTGCCAGAAAACAGATTACGATTGCGTCCAGTGCTGTCGTCGGCAAACTGAAAAAATCCAATATCAAAGAACTTATCCGCAATGGCTTGGATAATATTTTTGTCATGACTTACGACTTCTTTGGAAACGGATGGGCAGAATATATTGGACATCACACCAATCTCTATTCTCCTAATTATGCGTCAGATGATCCTGATCGCTTGTACGATATTTCAGCCGATGAGGCAATTAAATACCTTATTGAGGTTGAAGGGGTTCCTCCCGGAAAAATTCACCTTGGTTTTGCCAACTATGGTCGTTCCTGTATAGGAGCAGATCTAGAAACCCGTCAATACAACCGTAATCCAAATAATCCTGCGCCTGCTCTGGGCACTATGGAGAACGGCGCTCCTGAATTTTTCTGCTTACTGAATAATCAGTTTGACTGTGAGCAACAGCTCGCGTGGGCAAAAAATGGTTTTAAATTAATGACAGACACGGCTACCGATGCAGATTTTCTTTATAACAGCACCGGCGGACATTTTATCTCTCTGGATACTCCTCGTACGGTGTTCAAGAAAGGTATTTATGCAACGGAGCATAAACTGGGAGGCATATTCTCTTGGTCTGGTGATCAAGATTGCGGTCTATTGGCAAATGCAGCCAGAGAGGGAGCCGGCTATATTCCAATTAAAGGTAAAGAGAAAATTGATATGGGGCCACTGTATAACCGGGGAGAACTTGTAGAACTTCCTGATGTTAATGCCGATAAAAAGTAATCTCGCTTCATAAGCATAAATAAGTTTTAATCAAGTGCCGCTCATCACAATGGACGGCACTCTAATCTCTTTATTAGTCATCTACTTCCTTAAAAGCCTTACTAAACAGTCACCGTCACCTGTCTTCTGTTCTCTGTCTTTTGTCTTCTATACGGTCATCAATTGATATTTTCAAAAACATAAACTGCACCAGCTTCGGACTCAGAACCAAGCTTGATTGGACCTGCGCTAACAACCAAACTCGTCCCCGCCTTATTCAGGCCGACAGCACCACCAAAACCATTTAAATTGTCTGAATTGCCTGAAGGGTTCAAAATCTCCATCGGTGTTTCCATATTCCACTTACCATTCAGACAGGTATACACATATACCCGATAAGACGCTCCCACTGCCAGACGATCTCCCGCATCATCCAGTTCAAGAGAACCGCCAAAATATACGCCACTTGCCGGGGCCGAGAACTTAATGGGATTTTCTTTATCCCAGATCCCATTCGTGCGCATATGTACACCAACCCTCTTTTCGGAACTATTGGCCCCACTACCTGCCAACTCCAGGCAACCTCCCGCCGTATCCAGACAGACCAGACATCCCATGAAAATCACCCAACAACTATGCGATCTCTATCCACTCCCACCTCGATAAACTGAAAAAATCTGTAAAACAAAGCAGTACAGGGGACGTCAGAAAATACTTAAATCGACGCTTTTCATATGATGGTTTGACATCAACTTGGTATACAACCAAACAAAACAACAGGTCAGTGCCAAAGCAAAAATTTCATTTGCAATCATTGCAAGCCCGTACTGATGGGAATGCGAACCGTTACAATTTGTGTATTTGGCATACCTTAATTTATTCTCAACTAAATAGAATAGTATTACTCATCAACTATAACATGATAATAGTTTTATTAACCATGATATTACATCTTTAATTATTTAAAATGTTATTAAAAGACATTTAAAATAATTAACAAGAAAGTAGCTATTGATTTTCATTCAATAATCGCGTTCTTTAACAAAAATACACTTTAAATTTATCAAAAAGGTTTTTTATGTCTAATTTTAATTTCGGCCCTGTTATTCCCCTTGGCAGTGTTTTTCCTCCGGGAAGTACGATCAATCATGGAAATGGCTGGACAACAACGACAACCCCCGTTTTTCCTGGGGTTCCGGGTGGAGGGCATAGCATTACTCATTATACAGGTATCTATAATAAACCAACACAGCCTCCAACCTATAATTGGACACCACCCATTAATAGACCCTGGGGACAACCTGGAACTCCTTATAAAGACGTAGACCATTATTTTAGAGAAAACGATCTTGAAGTTATTGATAAAAAATTAACCAATGTAACAAAAGAATTATAAGATTCTGAGAAAAACGTTTCTTATGATTTTGATGACTCTCTTCTAAAAGCGGAAATGTTGTTGGTTATATTAAATAAATTGGCTTCTGAGAATTCTTCCGAAGCACTAAAAACAAATGTTGTTGATTTCAAGTTATTGATTGAGCAAAAGAATAATTTAAAAAAATATATTGAAAATCAAGAGTCTTTTAGACAAGAAAAAATAAAAGATCTGGCTATTAAAAAGATGTCTTTTAATGGTCGGAATATGGGAAACTTTCTAAAATATGCAAACTCTAATAAGAAATATATTTTTACGCTTGCATTCATTGAAAGTGCAAAAGCCGTGCTTGGATATCGGGGAGATTGGATCGGGGTTTGGAATGAATACGTTGTAGCACCAGCGATGGATTTATATAATGCAAAACATGAACTCATTAATGTATTAAATAAAATAACACCGGCAAAAGAAGAGATCAAAACAAATACTAAAAAATTATTGACTACAGATAATAGCATGAGTGGATTGGGAATGTTTTTTCATTTTACAGGAAAATCAGGTCGAGAACTCACACTCTCTGAAATCGGTGTGCATGATAGAATTCGTGTATTAATGCAGAAGCCAAGTGCATTTGGCAGAACAGAAGGCAGTATTCAATCTCGTTTTATTTCACAAATTCAGAATGGTGAACGAATTGATTTTAAAAATGGTTATGATTTTGCTAAGGAATCAAAAATACCAGGTATCGACCCTCTGTGGGCTATTGGAGGTGCAACGATTAGTGGAAATTTGATAAATATTAAGGCAGAAAACTCAGGTGATAAATATAATATATCCGGTGTAATAAATTATAAACTATATGATAATTTTACTGATCCATATGATACATTTAACTGGAAGACGGAAGATATTAATTGGGGTGGAGAGCCATTTGAAATCACTGGAGAATGGAAGGAAGATGTAAATTTTCAGATCGATAAAAATATTTATGAAAATAAAATCAAACCATTAATTAAACAGAATAAACAATAATATTCTTATGGTCGCGCATTTAATGCGCGACCTTATGCCAAATACCCAATTAAAAAAAGTACTGATAAATAACCTGAGGAAAAACGTGACTGAATATTGCAATAACAGTCATTAATAATGATATCAATATAGTTTTTTTAAAATTTCTTCCTAGTATAAAAAAATAATTAACCAACATAGATAGCATAAAAAAAATAACAAATATCGACAAAAAAAGAGCAACCAGCATTTTATATACACTCAGTTTAAAAACTTTCTGTGATATTATCATAAATGAGATTTATTCTCAGTGCTGAGAACATGATCAATTTTAAATATTCAATAAATGTGAGATTTATCGCAAAAAAGTAGGATTTGAGTTGAAAGCCTGCCTCTTAAAGATTTATTTGCTGTTATGAATGATCTGATTCCTGACTCATTAGCCAGTTCTTCGCAAAAAACGCGATAACAACGGGAATGGCGCATGCGTGATCAGGCACATTCAATTTAGAACTTAGTATTAACAATTATGGGCATCATTTGATATTCTCAAAAACATAAACTACACCGGCTTTGGATTTAGAATCAACACTCTCTGACGTTGCACCAACAACCAAACTCGTCCCCGCCTTATTCAGGCCGACAGCACCACCAAAACCAATTAAATTATCTGAAGGATTCAAAATCTCCATAGGTGTTTCCATATTCCACTTATCATTCAGATAGGTATACACATACACCCGGGAAGCTGCACCCACTGCCAGACGATCTCCCGCATCATTCAGTTCGAGAGAGCTACCAAAATATACGCTATTTGCCGGGGCCGAAAACTTAATGGGATTTTCTGTATCCCAGACCCCATTCCGGCGCTTATACAAATAAACCTCCCCATCTGTGGAGTTATAAAACTCTATCCCCACCGCTAAGCGATCTCCTTCTGCATTCAGGCTAAAAGCCCTACCCACGAATAGGTTATTTTCAGGGACCTTGAACTTAATGGGGTTTTCTCCATCCCAGATCCCATTTGTGCGTGTATACACATAAATCACGGGAGCATAATCACGCACCGCCAGACAGTTTCCCGCAGCACTTAGATGGGCAATCCAGCCAAACTCATAAGAATCCGAAGGGATCGGAATCGGAATGGGTTTTTTTGTATCCCAGATCCCATTCCGGCGCATAAATATACGGAACGGAGGGTAGGGTTTGCCCCCACCCACCAGACAGTCTCCCGCAGCGCTCAAGCTGACATTCACACCAAAGTATTCAGGTCCTATCGGAAACACAACGGGATGTTTTGTATCCCAAAAGCCCTTCGTACGCGTATACACACAAACCCGCCCTTGGTTATAAGTGGGATACGGCGACATGTTTCCCAACGCCAGGGTATCGCCAGCCGCATCCAGACTGACATCCCATGAAGATTTATAATATTCATCTTCATAAGCCTCAAACACAATAGGTTTGCTTATATTCCACTCACCACTCTTCCGGCGCGTATACACACAGACTTGATTATTTATCCCAACTGCTAAACAGTCTCCCGCTGCGTTCAGGCTAACAGAAGCGCCAAAACGCTCATCTTCTTTAGGGAAGGTAGAAACAATGCGCGTTATCATGGTGCGTTTCAAACCCAACACCTGCGTGATCTCCATCCGCTCACACCGCGATAAGCTGAAAAAATCCGCAAACTGAATCTGCCGAGCGGCATCCAATTTCAGATATCCTCCCCCATCAAACGAGAGTCCCCCTTCTGGTTTCAGTGATAACGCCAAAGCACATTGATTAGAATTTAACCCGCCAGAATGCTGGGTGTTGAGGGTCAGTTTTCCTTTGTCATCTCGTTTCAGTCCTGCGGTTGGGCCATCACCCTTAACGCCATCAATGATTTCATATGCTTTATAGGCTTCATCAATCAAATGGGAAAAGGCTTCCGGCATGAGCCGCACACCAGACTTAAAACTCGCTTTCAATGAGTCAACGGTATTAATTTCTTTATCAGTCATCACATTTCCTCAAAAGCCAGCCGTATTAGACAGTCACCGTCATCTGTTTTCTGTATGGGCATCAATTGATATTCTCAAAGATATAAACTGCACCAGCTTTGGATTTAGAATCAACACCTTCTGATGCTGCGCCAACAGCCAAACTCGTCCCCGCCTTATTCAGGCCGACAGGCCCACCAAAACCATTTAAATTGTCTGAATTGCCTGAAGGGTTCAAAATCTCCATCGGTGTTTCCATATTCCACTTACCATTCAGACAGGTATACACATACACCCGGGAAGCTGCACCCACTGCCAGACGATCTCCCGCGTCATTCAGTTCGAGAGAACCGCCAAAAGATATGCGACTTACAGGGGCCGAAAACTTAACGGGATTTTCTCTATCCCATATCCCATTCGTGCACGTATACAGATAAACCTCCCCATTATAGGGTTTATAAAAACCCGTACCCACCGCCAAGCGATCTCCCTCTGCATTCAGGCTAAAAACCCCGCTAAAACTAGATGATCCACCTTCAGGGCGACGGAACTTAATGGGGTTTTCTATATCCCAAATCCCATTTGTGCGTGTATACACATAAATCGCGGAAATGTAATCATCACACACCGCCAGACGGTTTCCCACAGCACTCAGGTGGGCAATCGCGCCAAACTCATAAGCATCCGAAGGGGCCGGAAACAGAATGGGGTTTTTTGTATCCCAGATCCCATTCCTGCGTATAAACATACGGAATGGAGAGGAGTATTTGCCCCCAGCCACCAGACAGTCTCCTGCGGCGTTCAAGCTGACATTCGCACCAAATCTTACAGCATCCCTCGGAAACACAACGGGATGTTTTGTATCCCAAACGCCCTTCGTGCGTGTATATACACGAACCACTTCGGGCCATATGTCTCCCAACGCCAGACAATCTCCCGCCGCATCCAGACCGACACGCCATGAAGATAAATCATATTCAACATCCTCAAACATAATCGGCTTGCTTATATTCCACTCACCACTCTTCCGGCGCGTATACACATAGACGTGACTATTCATCCCAACCGCTAAACAGTCTCCTGCCGCGTTCAGGCTAACAGAGCTACCAAAATACTCATCCGTTCTAGGGAAGGGAGAAACAATGCGCGTTATCATAGTACGTTTCAAACCCAACAACTGCGTGATCTCCATCCGCGCTCCCCGCGATAAACTGAAAAAATCCGCAAACTGAATCTGCCGAGCGGCATCCAATTTCAGATATCCTCCCCCATCAAAAGAGAGTCCACCTTCTGGCTTCAAGGATAGCGCCAAAGCGCCTTGTTCGAGGTTTAACCCGCCAGAATGATGAGTGTTGAGGGCCAGTTTTCCTTTTCCATCTCGTTTCAGCCCTGCGGTTGGGCCATCACCCTGAGCGCCATCAATGATTTCATATGCCTTATATGCCTCATCAATCAAATAGGAAAAGGCTTCCGGCATAAGCCGCACACCAGATTTAAAATTCGCTTTCATTGAGTCAACGATATTGATTTCTTTATCAGTCATCATATTTTCCTCAAAAGCCGTATTAGACATTCACTGCTATCGGTTTCTGTTAATGTTTTATCCACTTCGTTAAAGTCGATGGAATTAAGTAACGGTACTGACCACGAAATACACTACAATTAATTCCTTCACACCTTTTAGCTCGATATCCTGCTGTTTGGCGCTACTTAACTTCACTGACTACCTCAGGTATGTTGCTATCTTCTAAAAACATATCCCCAATAACACTGATTTAATATTTAACTTGAATATGTCATTCGCTTTTCGTATGGCACAATCTGATATCATTAAGTATTATGGAAAAGTAAATTTTTACCAGTTATTTAATAAAAAATTAATTGTTTTTATAAAATTTCACATAAAAATATATCTTTTAAATAATGATTCAATAACTATTATTACCGCAACAACCATAAAGTTAATTAGATTAAAATCAACTCATTAAAAAATCCACCAAAAAACCACAAAATAATCAATAACATAATAAAACATCATTATTTAAATATAATCTTTTTATTATCATTCAATAAATATATTTCATTTTAATTTTCAAAGAAAACTTAGCACATATTCAAACAATATCAAAATCATAATGACCAATATTAAATAATTCGCAATCGCAAATAAAATCAATATAAAGACAAGAATAATAGTTAATAAATAAATTTAAAACTCCTCATGAACACAATCACCACCAAATTAAAAATAATATAAAATCACCCGAAATGATAACACCACATCCTTTTACAATATGTCCCTGTTATGTTTAATTTATTTTTATTAGATGTTATCATGCACTTATTTTCCATATTTGAAGGTAAAAAAACAAAATAATTGTTAGATACCCATATTCTATTGTGTGTCGCCGATAGAAGATAATATCCAGTTTAGTGATTACAGTCATCAATTGATATTTTCAAAAACATAAACTACACCGGCTTTGGATTTAGAATCGACACTCACTGAATCTGCACCAACAACCAAACTCGTCCCCGCCTTATTCAGGCCAATAACCTTACCAAAATCATTTAAATTGTCTGAATTGCCCGAAGGGTCCAAAATCTCCGTAGGTGTTTCTATATTCCACTTATTATTCAGACAGGTATACACATACACCCGGGAAGCTGCACTCACTGCCAGACGATCTCCCGCATCATTCAGTTCGAGAGCTCGGCCAAAATCTGTTACATCACTTGCAGGAGCTGAAAACTTAATGGGATTTTCTCTATCCCAGATCCCATTTGTGCGTGTATACAGATAAACCGCCCTAACAATATTCGTGGACTTATAAAAACCCACCCCCACCGCCAGACGATCTCCCTCTGCATTCAGGCTAAAAACCTTGCTGAAAACAGATGATTGACCTTCAAGGTGACTGAGCTTAATGGGGGTTTCTCTATCCCAGATCCCATTCGTACGTGTATACACATAAATCGTGCTTATTGTGTAATCATCGTAACCATGCACTGCCAGACAGTTTCCTGCGGCACTCAGGACGGCAGCCTTGCCAAACTCATAAGAACTCAAAGGGACCGGAAACTTAATGGGATTTTCTATATCCCAGATCCCGTTCGTACATGTAAATATATGGAACGTAGAATGTAACGCAGGTTTGTATTCGCATCCAGCCACCAGACCGTCTCCTGCTGCGCTCAAGCTGACACCCAGGCCAAAGAATTCAATGCGGCTCGGAGCCGGAAACCAAACGGGCTTTCTTACATTCCAGACGCCATTTGCACGCATATGTACACCAACCCTCTGTCTGAACCTATTTGCCAACGCTAGGCAATCTCCCGCCGCATTCAGACTGACATCCCATGAAGAATCACTTTGATAAGACTCAAGCACAATAGGCGTGCTTGTATTCCACTCACCACTCTTCCGGCGCGTATATATACAGATTTTAGTATTCATCCCAACCGCTAAACGGTCTCCCACCGCATTCAAGCTAACAGAATAGCCAAAAAATTCACGCGCCTCGGGAGAGAGAGTGGTAGAAACAATACGCGTCATCATGGTGCGTTTCAAACCCAATACCCGCGTGATCTCTATCCGTTCCCGCCGCGATAAACTGAAAAAATCCGCAAACTGAACCTGCCGATCAGCATCCAATTTCAGATACCCTCCTCCAGCAAAAGAGAGTCCACCTTCTGGTTTCAGTGATAGGGCCAAAGCGCCTTGATGAGGGTTCAACCCGCCAGAATGATGAGTGTTGAGGGCCAGTTTTCCTTTACCATCCCGTTTCAACCCTGCGGTCAGGCCATCACCCTGAGCGCCATCAATGATTTCATATGCCTTATATGCTTCATCAATCAAGTGGGAAAAGGCGTCAGGCATAAGCCGAATACCAGACTTAAAACTCGCTTTCAATGAGTCAACAGTACTCATTTCTTTATCAGTCATCATATTTCCTCAAAAGCCGTATTAGACAGTCACCGTCATCTGTTCTCTGTCTTCTGTCCTCTATTTGACATTCTCAAAAACATAAACTGCACCGGCTCGGGGTTGAGAATCGACACTTTCTGAATCTGCACCAACGGCCAAACTCGTCCCCGCCTTATTCAGGCCAATAACCTTACCAAAATCATTTAAATTGTCTGAATTGCCCGAAGGGTCCAAAATCTCCGTAGGTGTTTCTATATTCCACTTATTATTCAGACAGGTATACACATACACCCGGGAAGCTGCACTCACTGCCAGACGATCTCCCGCATCATTCAGTTCGAGAGCTCGGCCAAAATCTGTTACATCACTTGCAGGAGCTGAAAACTTAATGGGATTTTCTCTATCCCAGATCCCATTTGTGCGTGTATACAGATAAACCGCCCTAACAATATTCGTGGACTTATAAAAACCCACCCCCACCGCCAGACGATCTCCCTCTGCATTCAGGCTAAAAACCTTGCTGAAAACAGATGATTGACCTTCAAGGTGACTGAGCTTAATGGGGTTTTCTCTATCCCAGATCCCATTCGTACGTGTATACATATAAATCGTGCTTATTGTGAAATCATCGTAACCATGCACCGCCAGACAGTTTCCTGCGGCACTCAGGACGGCAGCCTTGCCAAACTCATAAGAACTCAAAGGGACCGGAAACTTAATGGGATTTTCTATATCCCAGATCCCGTTCGTACATGTAAATATATGGAACGTAGAATGTAACGCAGGTTTGTATTCGCATCCAGCCACCAGACCGTCTCCTGCTGCGCTCAAGCTGACACCCAGGCCAAAGAATTCAATGCGGCTCGGAGCCGGAAACCAAACGGGCTTTCTTACATTCCAGACGCCATTTGCACGCATATGTACACCAACCCTCTGTCTGAACCTATTTGCCAACGCTAGGCAATCTCCCGCCGCATTCAGACTGACATCCCATGAAGAATCACTTTGATAAGACTCAAGCACAATAGGCGTGCTTGTATTCCACTCACCACTCTTCCGGCGCGTATATATACAGATTTTAGTATTCATCCCAACCGCTAAACGGTCTCCCACCGCATTCAAGCTAACAGAATAGCCAAAAAATTCACGCGCCTCGGGAGAGAGAGTGGTAGAAACAATACGCGTCATCATGGTGCGTTTCAAACCCAATACCCGCGTGATCTCTATCCGNTTTAATGGGATTTTCTCTATCCCAGATCCCATTTGTGCGTGTATACAGATAAACCGCCCTAACAATATTCGTGGACTTATAAAAACCCACCCCCACCGCCAGACGATCTCCCTCTGCATTCAGGCTAAAAACCTTGCTGAAAACAGATGATTGACCTTCAAGGTGACTGAGCTTAATGGGGTTTTCTCTATCCCAGATCCCATTCGTACGTGTATACATATAAATCGTGCTTATTGTGAAATCATCGTAACCATGCACCGCCAGACAGTTTCCTGCGGCACTCAGGACGACAGCCTTGCCAAACTCATAAGAACCCGAAGGGACCGGAAATTTAATGGGATTTTCTCTATCCCAGATCCCGTTCGTGCGTGTAAACATATGGAACGTAGAGGAGTATATGCCCCCAGCCACCAGACAGTCTCCTGCTGCGCTCAAGCTGACATTAATACCAAAGTAATCTCTGGCGTCCAGAGCCGGAAACCAAACGGGATTTCTTGCATCCCAGACGCCATTCGTGCGTGTATATACACCAACCATCATGCTAGCATTAGCGGGCGCTCTATTTCCCAACGCCAGGCAATCTCCCGCCGCATCCAGACTAACATCCCATGAAGATCCATAATAATCATTTTGATAAGGCTCAAGCACAGTAGGCGTGCTTGTATTCCACTCACCACTCTTCCGGCGCGTATATACATAGACTTTATTAATCATCCCAACCGCTAAGCAGTCCCCCGCCGCATTCAGGCTAACATAATCGCCCAAGGATTCATTTTTCTTGGGGGAGGAAGAAACAATACGCGTTATCATAGTACGTTTCAAACCCAACACCTGCGTAATCTCCATCCGCTCCCACCGCGATAAACTGAAAAAATCCGTGAACTGAACCTGCCGATCTGCATCCAATTTCAGATACCCTCCCCCATCAAAAGAGAGTCCACCTTCTGGCTTCAATGATAGTGCCAAAGCCCCTTGTTCAGGGTTTAACCCACCAGAATGGTGAGTGTTGAGGGCCAGTTTTCCTTTGCCATCTCGTTTCAGTCCTGCGGTCGGACCATCACCCTGAACACCATCAATGATTTCATATACCTTATATGCCTCATCAATCACATGGGAAAAGGCTTCCGGCATAAGCCGAACACCAGACTTAAAACTCGCTTTCAATGAGTCAACAGTACTCATTTCTTTATCAGTCATAATATGTCCTCAAAAGCCGTAGTTAGACAGTCACCGTCATCTGTTCTCTGTCTTCTGTCCTCTATTTGACATTCTCAAAGGTATAAACTGCACCGGCTTCAGGCGCAGAACCGACCTTGGCTAAAACTGCACCAACCGCCAAACTCGTTCCTAACTTATTCAAACTGACAGCCTTACCAAAACCATTTACATTGTCTAAATTACCTGAAGGGTCCAAAATCTCGATAGGTGTTTCCATATTCCACTTACCATTCAGATAGGTATACACATACACCCGGGAAGCCGCACCCACTGCCAGACGGTCTCCCGCATCATTCAGTTTGATAGCGCAACCAAAATACGTTACGCCACTTGCCGGAGCCGAAAACTTAATGGGATTTTGTGTATCCCAGATCCCATTCGTGCGCGTATACAGATAAACCTTCCCATTAATAATGGGTGAATCATCATCCGCCCCCACCGCCAGACGATCTCCCTCTGCATTCAGGCTAAAAACCTTGCCAAAACCGGGTGAGCTATCTTCAGGGGGATTGAACCTAATGTAGCCTGCATCCCAAGTCCCATTCGTGCGTGTATACACACAAACCATGTTTATTGCAGGAGAAGGATGATTAACATTGGTACTATGCACCGCCAGACAGTTTCCCGAAGCACTCAGACAAATCATGGCAACCTCGTTACCATAACTCGAAAAATAAAGCTTAATGGGGCTTTCTCTGTCCCAGATCCCATTCGTGCGGGTATACACATAGAGCCAAGAGCTGTCTCCCACCACCACCAGACAGTCTCCTGCTGCGCTCAAACTGACATTCACATTATTGTTTCCATAAGAACGCTGGATTGGAAACACAATGGGATTTTTTGTATCCCAGACACCATGCGTACGCATATACACACAAGCATCCATTTTATAAACATCAGTTTCACTTAAGTATCCCACAGCCAGGTTATCTCCCTCCGCATCCAGACTGACACTCCATGAAGCACTACGATATTTATCTCCATCAGCCTCAAACACAATGGGCGTGCTTGTATTCCACTCACCCTTCCGGCTCATATACAAATAGAGCTCTTTCCCCATCCCAACCACTAAGCAATCTCCCGCTGCATTCAGGCTAACAGAAGTGCCAAAGCGTTCATTCTCTTTAGGGGAAGGAGAAACAATACGCATCATCGTGGTACTGCGTTTCAAACCCAACAACTGTGCGATCTCCATCCGCTCCCACCGCGATAAACTGAAAAAATCGGCAAACTGAACCTGCCGATCGGCATCTAATTTCAGACGCCTTCCCCCATCAAAAGAGAGCCCACCTTCTAGCTTCAGTGACAGGGCCAAAGCTCTCTGATCAAGGTTTAACCCGCCAGAATGGTGAGTGTTGAGGGCTAGTTTTCCTTTGTCATCTCGTCCCAGCCCTGCGGTCGGGCCATCCCGCTTATCACCATCAATGATTTCATATGCCCTATATGCCTCATCAATCAAATGAGAAAATGCTTCAGGCATAGGCGGAACACCAGACTTAAAACTCGCTTTCAATGAGTCAACAGAACTCATTTCTTTATCAGTCATAATATGTCCTCAAAAGCCGTATTAGGCAGTCACCGTCATCTATTCTCTGTCATCTGTTTTCTGTCTCAGCATTCAATAACAACTTGGCAATTTGTTTCCGCGTCTCCTCAGGAAGCAATTTAAAAGCTTGTGCCGAAACGGCTACAGTACCATCCACTGACAACGCCCCAGATTTATCCAACATCAATCCCCCATTGGGCTGTAGCCTTAACGCAAGCCCCTCCGGTTTCACCGCGATGCCATTGCCAGTCTTAACCGCCAAACGGTTGTCGATAACCTGCAAACCGCCCCCCGGATGATAAGCTTGAGCACCATCCTGCCAACCAAAAAGCTGTCGCCACAACGTGGCCCAATCAATCAGTGAATAAAACGCCGCCTCAGTCGGGATCTTGCCAGGGGCGAAGTGGGTACCAAGCTGACTGACCGTTTCATCTGTTATCTCTTTCACCATCGTCTTTTCCTCATTTAGCTAGTCGTAAAGGTAAACTTTCCCTTCGCCACTTTTCCAGCCACTGGCACCAATCGCCAATGTATTGGCGTCACCGCTAAAACAAACACCGGCACCAAATTTATGGTTTGATTCCCCATCCAGCTCCAGTAATTTGCTCTGCATAACCCATTGTTCATCCTGATAGCTAAACCACCATACCGCACCGGTTTGCACACCAGTGTCATTCTTACCAACAGGTGTTGACACCACCAGCATCTGGCCGTCACTACTCAAAGAGAGTTCGCTGCCAAACCTTTCCCCGGCAGTCACCGTTTCTCTCAGTATTCCCATAACTTGCCATACATTACGGTGACGCTGGTACAAATAGACCGCACCAATATTGTTCTTCTCTCCCGGGCACCCCACCGCCAGAATATTGCCGCTGTCGCTCAAGCTAAGACTGGCACCAAAGCTGTCATTACTGATGGTTAAAGGCGAAGTCAGCGAATTGAGCGGTGGTTGCGGTTGCCAGTATTCCCCGTGACGATGAAATATCGTCACTTCACCATTACCATTACGCCCCGTTGCCGCCACTGCCAAGATTGAACCATCGGCACTCAAGCTAAGTTTTCCGCCAAACATATCGCCCTGTGCCGGAGAAGATAAGGTCAGACGCTCACCAAGCTGTGACCATTTCTTCCCGTCATACTGATAAAGATACACTGCGCCGCAGTTAGCCAATAAACTCGATCTCCAGCCATAAGAACCTACTGCTAATAGTGTGCCATCAGCACTTAGGCCCACAGCGCAACCGAAATGCTGCTGAACGTTCGCCTCACTAAGCCAAAGTTTGGCCGATTTCTCCCACGCGCCATTTGCCAATCTGCGATAAACGAACACCGAACCATGCCCACCATCACTGTTTCGGTTATCAATCCCCACCGCGAGGACATTACCATTGCGATTCAAACTTAACGCTCTGCCGCTATAACCACTAACGTAATCAGCGAATTGCTGCCGCCAACCGTTATCGGTATAAGAAAATAGATATACAGGATCCTTTCCTTCTGCCCCACTAAGCGCAATAGTTTTCCCATCGCCGCTGACACTGACAACAGCGCCAAGGTTTTTATTGTTACCATTGGCCGGCAAGTCAAACGCGGGCAACTGCGCCTTACTTGCTGCCATCTCCTCAGCATGAATCAGCCAACGGTAAAGCTCCCTTTTTTGTTCCTCTGTAAAACTCTCAAACAATTCCAGCGACAATTTAAAGTCGGGGCGTAACCCCAATTCGCCATTAATGAACTGTAAGCCGCTGCTTTTATCAATATTGACAGCAATTTCACGGTCTTCGCCGATATGCACCCCATCACCGGGATTCACTAAGAGTAAATTCACCTCATCCAGATCCCGGTTCAATCCTGCCCCTGGATTATTATCGAGCTGAGCAGGGTCCAGCCCGGCCAAACGTCGACCTTCCGCCGCTATTTGCACCAATTGAGCATAATTTTCACTTTTCGGCAGGGAATATAATTTAAACCAGGATTTAACTTCCTCTTTATCCAACAAACTATTCTCGCTGGATGTAGTAGATGTCTTGTTGTGAGCCATTAATACCTCCAATTCCGAATGACAGATAAGTTAATGTTATTACACGCCGTTCTATTCTTTTATTTTCGGGATAAACAATATCCTGGCTTTATCCCCCTCTTAATGTTTCTCTTCATTCTAATTGGCCTCTTTATCGGTAAACTTTACCGAATCGTCAGGCGTGGCGATATGTTTAGCCCCCTAACCGGGCATTCCTTCTCTGGGTACAAACAACACCTCTGCGGCTTTTAGCTGCTCGTAGTCTTTCTTACTCCAGAAAAGCTCTTTATCGGCAAACTTCGCTAAATCGTCAGGCGTGGCAACATGTTTAATCCCCACACCGCGTATTTTTTCTGCTGGTATAAACAACACCCTTACAACCTCTATCTGTTTATAGGTTTCCTCACTCCAGTAGCCTTCTTCATCGACAAACCTCACCAAATCACCGGGCGTGGCGACATATTTAATTCCCAAGCCAGGTGGAATCTCTCCCGCTGGCGTAAACAACACTTCCGCAGTTTTCATCTGTTCATAGGTTTCTTCATTCCAGAAGAGTGATTGATCGGCAAACTTCGCCAAATCGTCGGGTGTGGCAACATGTATCACGACAATATCTTCTTGATGTAGCGGCGGTTCAGTGGACATTATTTTCCCCCTATTAATAAAGTCAGACCTTGGTTATGTGTTATAGCTGATACTGCCCTCGAAAGACTTGCTCCGGATAACGCTTATTTAATATTTAACTCGACTACATTTTTCGTACGAAAAAATCATCTATATTTAAGCATTATAGAAAAGTGAATTTTTGCCAGCCATTTAATAAATTTTTAATTACTTTTTTTTAAAAATCTCACATAAAAAGATACCGTTTAAACAATATTCCACTGGTATCGCAATAACCATTAATTTAATTATATTTAAACTAATCAACCAAAGACTTTATTAGAGAAAACATAATAATCAATGATGTTTATAAATGTTACGTATTTATATCAAGACATCTCACTGCTACATAATAAAAACATTTGGCAAATCAGACTAAATACAACAATTAAAAATAACTTTTCCAATATAACTAATAATCCATTTAAATGAAGAAGTTTATTAGTTAATTGTAAGGAATTAAAAATATAGAGATTTAAAATTAACAAAATATAAAAATAGACATCATCCTCCAGATTTATATATTTGATAATAGGATTGGTAATATGAAGCATGAGAGTTACCTCGCGTTTTATTTAAGATTTCAAATCTATACTAAAACCGGTAACTCTCAATTTTTCAAGGTGCTGTATCAGCTCAAGTGGCGCTTAATACATACAAAATTAATTTAATCGATTATTTTCCAAATATCTTGGTTTTGGCTGGTATTCCATCTGAGAATTTTGTACCACTCCAGTCTATCTGATTAGGCGGTATGCCGAACTTTTTCCATGCCAAATTAACCGGCACTCCAAGTATACATGCAGCAATAAATCGATGCTGACCATCCATGATATGGGTAAGCCCTGTCCGACTATTATGCCAGACAACGATTGATATTGGATTTCCCTTTGTTTTGAAGTTTGCTATTTTTTCGTCAACAACTTTTTGAAAAACTTCTGCCTGAGCGGGTAATGGTGCGGAATTCCCAATATCCCTTCTTCCTACAGGGCTGCCTTTTAATATTGATGTGTCATATGTACCCTCATTTCCTTTTAGTTGAGGTCCGTTTGCTGTTTTTCTTAATGTTACGGGATTTAACATATTTTTATATATATTTAACTCTCATCCTTTTGAATTGTTTAGGGCATCCGATATTACTGAATTTTATTTTTTCGTCACCCAATTCTGTGTATTATTTTTTATCTTTCCTTTATCATTATTTTATTCAACATGCGATTATTTAGCCCGTTATTTATTATTCTTACTCAGTATAATTTGTTCTGTTTTTGAGCTATTTAAAAAACTTTTTTAACATAAGCTACGGACAATATCATCATTTATGAATTTCAAATAAAACGCATATTGGGAATAAATAACATATAAATTATGTCCATTATTTATATTTAACTTTATCTCAAGATAGCGTAAAACCAGCACAATTAATGCACTGGTTTAGCGATAAAGTATTTTAAATAACATCATCAAGAATAGTGAATAAAATTACTGAGCTATGCCTATTATACGATTTTTACTGACTCTAATTTTTAAAATCTTACTTTGAGCAAAGGCGTCATAAGCAATATTATCATGTCTTACACTGTTTTTATCAATCCCTACACATCCCGAATCATCTGAGTTTAAGCTCACGAACCAATACCAATTATAAACCCAGCTATCTACAGAAAAAGCATAAATCAATTTTCCTGTATAATCACCATCAGCAGGTAGGTATTTTAAACAAGTAAAATCGCCTGGAGAAACTTCCTGCTCTATCTTATCAGCCGATGCTTTTTCAGCAGCTATCCCTGTTCCAGCAATTAAAGATAAAAACAATCCTGCAAGAACACTCACTTTTTTATTTATCATAACAACCCCTTATTCATATTAATTAACCTTGCCAAACTTCTCCTAGATATTACCGCTGCAATATCCGTTCAGCCATATTAAAATAAGGAAAATACTGATAACTTAACTCAATCAGAAAGAACCCATAAAAATCAATTAATAACAATTAGAAAAGTGATAATTATCATAATGAAATTTTAGTTAATTATTTTATGAGCCCACTTATCCATTTTTCATTTTACCTCCACCATAATTAAGCTAATATTAAACTAGGAGAACCCGGCATTAATATTACCCAGTTATATTCCAGTGAGCTTATCGGCGGTAAAGTTATAATGAATTATTGCCCTTTCTGTGGGAAAAATATATATCCTAATTGATGTTGTTAACTATAACAAATGGGTAAAATAAATTTATATTAAAAACCAATTAATTAAATTAATTTTGATGACTAAAAATGACTATGAATGTCGAAAGATGATTATAGCAAGCCATTTTGGAATAAATGGCCTGCTATTCTATTGATACCGCTATCCGTTACCACCAATGGTCGCGGTCATACGAATTTGACGGTTATCACTGATTTCAAGATTAGATAAAACCACTAATTGAGGCAAAGTTCTACGTAAGAAACGCGATAACAGCGGGCGTAATGCATGATTGACCAACAGCACCGGAGGCGCGCCCAACATTTCTTGGCGTTGCAGTGCTTCCGTTGCCTGCCGTTGTAAGTTATCCGCCAATCCGGGTTCCAGACCACCGCCATTTTGTAACGCCTGAATTAACAAGCGCTCAAGGCCCGCATCCAATCCGATGACTTGAATTTCCTGTGCGCCGGGGAACCATTGTTGAGCAATTGCCCGGCCAAGCGCAATTCTAACCAAAGATGTCAATTCATAAGGATCAGTTTGTCCAGGTGCATGTTCAGCCAAGGTTTCAATAATTGTCCGCATGTCTCGAATCGGCACTTGTTCGGACAACAGATTTTGCAGCACTTTATGCAAGGTTGTCAGATTAACAACATCAGGAATAAAGTCTTCCGTCAGTTTAGGCATCTCCTGGCTGACCCGCTCAAATAGTTGCTGAGCTTCCTGACGACCAAATAACTCATTCGCATATTGCGTCAACAGGTGATTCATATGAGTCGCAACCACCGTACTGGCGGCAACCACCGTGTATCCCTGAACCTGAGCTTGCTCTCTGAGGCTATCATCAATCCAAACCGCAGACAGGCCAAAAGCAGGATCTTTCGTGATATCACCCGGCAATTCCCCCACGGCACCACCGGGGTTAATCGCCAGCCAGCGCCCCGGATGCGCTTCACCACGACCAATTTCTACCCCTTTCATCAGAATACGGTAGCCCGCTGGGGCCAGTTCAAGGTTATCCCGGATATGAACAACCGGCGGTAAATATCCCATCTCCTGAGCAAATTTCTTACGAATGCCGCTGATCCTCCCCAGTAATTCACCATTCTGGCGAAAATCAACCATCGGAATCAGACGATAACCCACCTCCATACCCAAAGGATCTTCAAGCTGAACATCGGACCATGAAGCTTCTGATGTCTGTTGCTGCTCTTCTATTTTTGGTTTTTCTGTATTTATCGCCGGCGCATCGGTGCGGCGATATAGATACCAGCCAAGACCAGCTAATGCCGCGGTAAATAACAGGAAAACAAAATTGGGCATTCCCGGTACCATGCCCAACAATCCAAGAACACCCGCACTCAACATCATCACTCTGGGATTGTTGAACAGTTGAGTCACCATCTGCTGACCAACGTCCTGATCCGTTGCTACGCGAGTCACAATAACACCCGCCGCAGTAGAAATAATGAGAGCAGGTAACTGTGCAACCAAACCATCACCAATGGTTAACAGGGTATACGCTTCTCCCGCATCCCCCAAACTCATACCATGTTGGGCTACACCAACAATTAAGCCGCCAACGACGTTGATAACTAAGATCATCAATCCCGCAATCGCATCGCCGCGCACAAACTTACTGGCACCATCCATCGAACCATAAAAATCCGATTCCTGTGTCACTTCAGCACGGCGTTTCTTCGCTTCTTCTTCACCAATCAATCCCGCATTTAAATCGGCATCAATTGCCATCTGTTTACCCGGCATGCCATCCAACACAAAACGGGCACCCACTTCGGCAATCCGCCCTGCACCTTTAGTAATGACCATAAAGTTAATCAATACCAAGATGATAAATACCACAATACCGATAGCGAAGTTGCCACCAACCAGAAAATGGCCAAATGCCTCTACAACATGCCCCGCTGCCGCAGAACCCGTATGCCCTTCCAATAAAATGATACGGGTTGAAGCTACGTTAAGAGATAAGCGCAATAATGTGGAGAACAGCAAAATGGTCGGAAATGCAGCAAAATCTAGCGTACGCCGGGTAAACATCGCCACCAGCAACACCATGATTGATAGCGCTATGTTAAACGTAAACAGTAAATCAAGCATGAATGGCGGCAATGGCAATACCATCATCGACAAAATCAAGAGGATCAATACCGGCCCGGCAAGCATTTGCCATTGCGAGCCTTTCATATTGCCCGGTAAACGAAGTATAGAGGCCAGATTAGCCATGACGATTATTTTCTCCAGCAAAATCCAGTGCTGGCGGCACTGGCAGATTTTCAGGTTTCTTCGGCTTCAAGCCGCCTTCCCGTTTCCAACGTTTCAATTGGTAGACCCAAGCAAGCACTTCCGCGACTGCCGCATACAGTGTCGCGGGGATCTGCCCGCCAATTTCACCATGGCGATAAAGCGCCCTGGCAAGTGGCGGCGCCTCAAGTAATGGAATACGATTTTCTGTACCTATTTCTTTAATCCGTAATGCAATGATCCCCGCCCCTTTCGCCAATATTTTTGGCGCACTCATCGCTTTTTCATCATATTTCAACGCAACGGCATAGTGAGTTGGGTTGGTGACAATCACATCCGCTTTCGGTACATCCGCCATCATACGCTGACGAGCAGCCGCCCGTTGTTGCTGACGGATACGCGCTTTGACATGTGGGTCCCCCTCTTGTTCTTTAAATTCATCCTTTATTTCCTGCCGGGTCATTCTCAGTTTTTTCAAATGGCTGTATATCTGGTAAACAACATCGAAAGCCACCATCGGTATCAACATGAAAACCACCACATAACCGGCGAATATCAGCATTTGCATAGCATCATCCAGTGCCAACAGTGGCGGTTGAGCTATAAGCCGTAACATGGCAGGCCAGTTCATCCAAAGGAACAAAGCAGCACCAATACCGACAAATCCCGCTTTAAGTAGTGCTTTGAATAATTCCGCCAACGCATTCATTGAAAAAATACGTTTCAGGCCAGAAATGGGATTCAATTTTTTCGGATCAAATTTGATGGATTTGGTACTGAACACTAATCCACCCAATAGCGCCGGGGCACTTAATGCAACTAATACTAATCCAGCAAAAACCGGCAGCAGGGCCAAAACAGCCTGTTGCAGCAACCTGCCAATCTGTTGAACCATCTGCTTATCATTGCTGACCATGCTGTGATCAAAACTAAACCCTTCAAACACCATCAACGACAATTCATGCGTCATTGACTGACCACTCATCCAGAGCAAACTTAAACCACTGGTCAACATCAAGATAGAACTCAGCTCTCTGGAACGGACTATTTGTCCCTCTTTTCGCGCTTTTTCCCGCTTATGGGGCGTGGGTTCTTCTGTTTTCTCAAGATCGCTATCTTCAGCCACGGCTTTCCTTGTCAGATTTTCAAACGCTATCGATCAGAAAATATGGAATCAAATGGCGGTTAGCATGACAAAAGAGAAAAAATCCGATGGCTGGAACAATGAGAAATTTGACCGGGTATTTGCGGGATAGAGCTAGCAGCAAAAAATTCGATTTTATTTTCATTAATTTCTGAACTTTTCTATATCTCTTTAACTCAAATATATTGCATTACCGATCAATTATTACCTTTTAAGTTGTAACGATACGGTAATTATTTTAGTTAAAAAAAAGATTAATGTGGCTAGTCAAAGGGGAAGTGAAGCAGATGGCAATAGGGTATTACCTGCTGGTTGGTGACAAAACCACCTGTGGCGGACAGATTATTACGGGTGATCACACCATGACATTTAATGGGCGAGCCACCGCGCGTGAAGGGGATAAAGCTACCTGCGGCAAGCATCCCGGTACTTATATGATTGTCGGCGGCATATCAGATATGTTTGATATGGGGCAACGATTAGCCGGCACATTGGATAGTGTCAGCACCTGCCCTTGCCGGGCCCGGTTTATCAATTCGGTTATGGACAGCTACGAGAAGCAGGAACAGCCTCGTCAACAAGCGGTAACACCTGCTTATACGGCGACGCAAAACTTCTCATCACCAATGAAGGAAGCAACAACAGTTCAGTCCAATCCTCCACCGGTGACACAAGTGCCACCTCCACCGATCCCGGTATTTGCCAAATCTCGTCAACGGGGCAAAGGCTGTACCGACGCCGGTACGGAGACTGAACCGGCAAATAATTTCGGTAGGATGGGGATATATCAGGTTCTATCATCGCCCGCCCCTGTCACGGAATCAAAGCCTGAACAGCCTCCGCAAGGCAAAAAACATCCACCAGAACCGGATAAGCCACAGGATAAAAAATTACCGTGGTATAAACGGTGGTTTAGCAACAGCAAAGATAAAGCCGAAGCCGCTGCGACTGCTGTAGCTGCAACGACCCGCAGTGCGGTAGCGGATGGCGAAGCGCTGGTGATGCGTTTCATTGGCGGTGGCGTTACTAGTGCCGGACGTTGGCTGGCAGCGCCGAATCCGTTGACAGTCGGATTAATGGGGTTGTTTTATTCATCGGGGTTAAATGAAGGCGAAGAAGATTACTTAAACCAATATCATCTTAGTGAAATTGCCAGTCAGTATGGTAAAGCACCGACCCGTGTCCGTTTTCGCTGGATCAGAGATGAAAAAAGCGGCAGGATGACGGTTCAGGGGTATCACGTCAGCCCAGAAAGTGGTCTGGATAAAGTGCCGGTTCGTATGATGAAACGGAATCCAGTCACCGGTAATTATGAGTTCTGGGAACCAGGAGAATATCGGCCAACGATTTTATGGACACCAAACGATCAGGAATTCAAAGTTCCACCCCATACCGGGAATGAGGAACAGCCGTTTATTCCGTCGCAGATAACCGTATTGCCGATCCCGGATAAAGTCGGCAGCGATATTGAATCGTTGCCAATGCCGGAAGAGAAGGATTTTCGGGATTATATTCTGGTCTTTCCCGCCGGTTCAGGAATGAAACCAGTTTATGTGATGTTTAATACTCCTCGGAACCAACCGGGAGTGGTAACTGGCCAAGGACAAAGAGTTGAAGGTAATTGGTTAAGTCTCGCAGGACAAGATATGGGGGCACCCATCCCTAGCCAGATAGCGGATAAGTTACGAGGGAGGAGATTTAATAACTTTGATGATTTCAGAAGGGCATTTTGGAAAGAGGTTGGTAATGATCCTGAGTTGTCTCAGCAATTTAATTCACATAATAAAGAGTTTTTAAAAAAGAGTTACTCTCCATATTCACCACGACAGGAACACATTGGAAATCGAGAAAAATATGAGATCCATCATGTTAAATTTATTAAAGACGGTGGTGAAGTCTATAATCTCGATAACCTTCGTGTAACAACACCAAAAAGGCATATCGAAATTCATTCAAGCAAAGGTGGAATAAAATGAAGCTAAATAAAAAGTTAGAAGATTATACAGAAGCTGAGTTTTTAGAATTTGCCAGAAAAGTATGCAATGCAGACTATGCGACGGAAGATGAAGCTAATGTTGCAGTTCAAGATTTTATCCGTTTATCAGAGCATCCAGATGGTACTGATATCCTTTTTTACCCATCGTCTGGTCAGGATGATTCTCCTGAAGGAATAGTGAAGCAAATCAAAGAATGGCGAGCCAAAAGCGGTAAACCTGGCTTTAAAAAATAGCAATTAAGTCAGTGATAAAAAGGATTTTTATAATCCTTTTTATCACGGTTAAGTAAGGTTAATACCTCACACAGCTATCATATTGGTATTGAATCGTTGCCAATGCCGGAAGAGAAGGATTTTTGGGATTATATTCTGATACTCCCCATCCCGAATATGCCGCCGGTGTATGTGTATTTGAGTAAACCGCCGGTGAAATTGTTTGAGGTGGATTTGTATAGTAATTTTGCGGGGAGACCAAGAAATGGGATGCATGCTGATCATATGCCTTCGGCTGCTGCGGTTCAGGCTTACTGGAAAAACCTTTATCCAGAACTGAAACCCAAGCAACTGGAAAGATTATCGAAAAATGTAGCAGCTATAATTATTCCTGCTGATGTCCATAGAAAACTCAGTGCGACCTATGGGGGACGTAATACCCCTGAGCAAATACGACAGGATGCCAGTGACTTACGGGGAGCTGTCGATCGAGATTTTAATACAATAATGCCAGCATTACAGGAATATGGTGCAACAGAGCGTCAGCTCGAAGAAGCTAGAGTAAAAATGCATAAACTAAATCAGGAACAGAGGTTATACAAATGACAGTAAATATAGAATCATTAATAAACAGTTTGGGGAAAACGTATCAGGAAATCTTTGATGCGGGACTCATTCCCTATAAAACCAAGCCAACAGGAAATTTTGGCACTGAATATATATCTCTAGATATGGTTAAAGAAGGTGTTTATCTTGCTTTTAAACGGAAGGATAAAATTTTATTTGATGTGACACTTACTCTACTAGATAGTGATAAACCATCATACACATTTCCAAATGAGTTACCATCACCGCTGATCTCACATATGTCACGTCAGTGGATCCATGAACAATTCGGATTGCCTGAAAAGTCAAAAGAACCAAAAGTGATAATGAAAGAAGAGTTTGGGTGGGTTGATTTGTACACGATACTAGATTTTCGTATACCAACTAACATGCAAGTTGATTATGATCTATCAGATCGCGTTAAAGAAGTGACATTTCTACCCACCTCAGAAGTACGTTGGTGGTAGTCAAAAAGAGGAGATTTTCTTGAGAGCCAATTCATTAATCAGCAGCTTAAAAGGTTAAATTGAAGATGAATTGGCTTAATTGAGAAAAGAGGTTATATAAATAATGGCGATTAACATTGAAGTACTAATTAATAGTTTAGGTAGAACTTATCAGGAAATTTATAGTGAAGGATTAATTCCTTATAAAACAAAGCCTAAAGGACACCTAGGCTGTGATTATATATCATTGGATATGATTAAAGAAGGTGTGTATTTGGCATTTAAAAGAAAAAATAAGATTTTATTTGTTGTGACAATTACCCTAATTGATCGAGATAAGCCATCATATCAATTTCCCAACGAGTTGCCATCTCCCCTAATTTCGATGATGTCTCGTCAATGGATTCATGAACAGTTTGGAGAGCCTGAAAAGTCGCATCCGCCTGAGATGATTATGAAGCACCAGTTTGGTCGTAAGGACTTATATACATTACTTAATTTCCGTGTTCCGACAAGTATGCAGATCTCCTATGATTTACTTGACCGTGTTGAATACATAACACTCCTATTCACCTCAGAAGTGTGTTGGTAGTCAATATAAAGAGGAAATTTTTCTTGAGAATCAATTCATTAATCAATAGATTAAAAAATTAAACTGAAAGTGAATTTGAATATTGGAACAGGAAATAATGGGATATAATACTTGTCCTTGTTGTGGTAAACAGACAATTGAACGTTTAGGCGAATATGAAATATGTTCGATATGTCATTGGGAAGATGATCCTGTTCAATCAGCAGACCCACATTTTTCAGGAGGAGCTAATTCTATGAGTTTGGAAGATGCGAAGAAACTCTATCTTTCAAAGAAAGATTGATTTTAGAGTTAAATATTCTTTGTCGTATTTCACTGTTTTTCTTGTAAGTGGTTAATATTTACATGAAATTACTATCAAATGAATTATTCGCATAACATTATCAATAAGAAATAGTGGCTTACAAGGACTAAGCTCTGCAACCAGCAGAGCTTAGTCATAACTATAATAAACTCTGTAAGAATGAGAGAGTATGTAAGATGGAATTGAAAAACAAAAGTTGACTTCAAGAATAATATCGAATGAAGGTACAGAAGAATAGCAATATTCTAGTATTTCCAGTCGGTTCAGGTGTTAAACTACTATCCACCGAAATCAACTAGAGTGATAGCTGGTAGGAAGCAAAAAGGGTTATACAAGTGACAGTCAATGTAGAGGCATTAATAAACAGTCTAGGGAAATCTTACCAAGAAATCTTCAATGAAGAACTCATTCCTTATAAAACCAAGCCAACAGGAAATTTTGGCACTGAATATATATCTCTAGATATGGTTAAAGAAGGTGTTTATCTTGCTTTTAAACGGAAGGATAAAATTGTATTTTAGTCAGTCCATCAATACCTTCTAGAAAATGACTAAAACGCTCGCTTTTGCCAATATCCAAACGCAAGCGATGCAAACAGTTCAGTCATATATTACCCCTTAAGTGGGATTTGAGCTTTTTGTAGAGTGCGTCGGGTGCCAGATCAACATCATTCGGCCAACACACTGCGCCACACTCATCAACACGCGCTTGGGCAAAGAATTCCTGCTCTTTCAGTGGCTCGAACATGGGTCCGAACAACCGATCCGCGATGCACACCTCTCCATAGGTGCCATCATCGAACGTCACCGCCAAGGTGTATTCTGGCTTTATTTCCACTTTCGTTACTCTGCGCATGATAATCTCTCCAGTGGTTCAATCTTGTTGAGAGGCGGATTATGGTTAATACATCCAGATCAAGATGCCAAAAAATTCACTGATAATTGGCATTTGTAATGGCCTGAGAAACAATGATAATACTATTCACCGTAGCATTAAGATTGACACTACTCAACCATTAAATACGAGATATAAATATCGAGAAAGGGAATCCTTTAGTTGGTTCATCAATCCCCAAATACGGATACCCAATATTTCCCAGACAGAACATTCACGACACTGTAGTGTGCAAGGATTAATGTTAAATGTGTTAGAGGGACAGATAGCTTATTATCTCAAAGAGAACAGTCACTGAATATTTCCTGCTTAGAAATGGATATGTTAGTAACGGCTTAACCAGAACTCAGGTTATTTAATTTAATTTCCATCCGAAAACTCATTACCACCACTCATTGAAATTATTTTCCAATTTAAATATTAGATTAAAATAATTTCAATCGTTATTTCCACCTTTATCATTACAATAGCATATTATCTCTAATATATTTCTCCATTTTATTTCCAGTAAATTTAATATTCCATAGGCTAGTACCTGATCCCCTTCATGAGATGCTCATATCATCCTTTTATCACTCCAATGACATCCTGATTTATAATTACCTTCATGAATATCATGGCATTCTCGCAACCCATCAAGCACTAGCACATATTTAATTTATCCCAAGTTAAACCTTTAATTCCTCTGGCGTTCCCTCTCTATATGGCACCAGCGTCGTCCTATCTTGCGCATCAACCGCACAATGATTATTACCGACAACAAGCATAACCAAATCGCTGGTTGCTTTAATCGCGTGATCTATTTCTCCATTCACAAAATAACAAACTCCAGGCTCTATTTTATGCTTTTCACCCGCATAAATAACATAACCCGTTCCTGCGAGGACAAATAAGATATGATGCCCTAAGTGAGTATGATTCTGCATCCCCTCATCTTTGCTGAAACGAATTAGATCAGCACCAAAGCCATCAAACGAAACTAATCCCTCGCCCGTTCCCATACTGTTAACCATTTTATGATTTCTGGCCATTGTATCGACAACAAGGTGTTCACCGTTCCAGTGACAAAATCTATTTTTAATAAATTCCATATTACCTTCCTTTTATCTCTACAAATAAAATTTTATTTTAAAGTGACTATCATTTCTCTTGGTTAATTGAATTAACATTATCTCTCTATCAAATAAAATGATATTTCACAGTAAAACCTCAATCATCACAAACTCATATCGATAAAGAAACCAACTAGTTATTAACAATATATCAAATAGAAATATATAATTCCATAGTAGTATTTTACAAAAGCTCACTCTGTGATAACAATCACTGTAAAACGCTTATTTTAAATTTCTTTGTAGAATATAATCCGAGTTGAAAATAATATCAGAAAAAAGTCAGGTTAATTATATTATTAAATTAGGACAATAATGGCGTTAATTAAGCTTGATCTTAACCCTCACTAAAAATAATTATTTCAAAGATATATATACCCTATGGATTTCAAGATGCATCGCGACGGCAAGGGAGCGAATCCCCGGGAGCATAGATAGCTATGTGACCGGGGTGAGTGAGTGCAGCCAACAAAGAAGCAACTTGAAAGATGACGGGTATAGATCTGATATTTCATCTTTATCACAAGGGTGAACAGCATAAATTGTGCCTCAAAGAAACCCCACAACCTCTTACGAAATTGTGGGGTCTCCACCATGCTTTCTGGTTTTCCTATCCCGCTTCACTGCTTACTGTTTTGCAACCACGGATTCATTGTGAGGTAACCAGTAACGCCGATGTTCAAAAGCATATTTGGGTAATCGAATACGCAACGGTTTCTGCCCGGAAGGCCAGCAAGTACGCCAATCTATATCTTGACCTCGTAACCATAAAAATCGAGAGTCATCTTCCGCCATATGAAGCCATTGATCTTCTTTCGTTGCCGTAGACGAAGCAAAATCCCGTAACTGCTTCAAAAGATCCTGTCGTGATGTTGCAACAAACAGTGCCCGATAGGATAACGCTGCCCTGCCAAACTGTAATGTCCAGCTAACCGCTGGTAGTTCAACACTTTCATCATTCTCGATAAAATCCCCTAGCATAGCCACTATTTTTTGTAACGATGCCTGGCTATTAGCCGAGATGGGATAATAATACCCCTCAAGGTTGGCTTTAATCTGTTGCTGCGCTTGGGTTGGTGCCTCCTCTAAAATGACATGGGAATTGCTGCCCCCCAATCCAAAAGAGCTGAGTCCAGCGAAACGCTTTTGCCCTGCCCCCACTCGCCAAGAATTTTCCTCTGTAGCCAGTTGTAAACGTGAATCCACACTATCAATTTCAGGATTCAAACGCTGAAACGCAGCGCTAGGTACAATAGATTTATGCTGCAACATTAATAAAACTTTAACGATGCCAGCTAACCCCGCAGCGCCTTCTAAATGCCCAATGTTGGCTTTTACTGAACCAATATAGCAAGGTTGTAGCGTTCCTCCTGATTCATCGCGATTAAAGACCTCATTAAGCGCATTAAATTCTATAGGATCACCCAACGAGGTTCCCGTTCCATGTGCTTCAAGGTAACTGATTTGTTCCGCAGAAATTCCAGCCTGTAGCAAGCAATCTTTAACCAACGCAATTTGCTGCTCAGGGTTAGGTGAAGTCAGTGAATTAGCACGTCCACCATGATTAACCGCCGATGCCCGAACGTATCCATAAATCGGATCCCGATCCTCTAATGCCTGTTTTTGCGTTTTCAAGAATAGACAGATAGCCCCTTCACCACGGACAAAACCATTAGCATCCGCGTCAAAAACCCTACAACAGCCATCTTTAGATAACATCCCCGCCCGGTAATAAGCAGCCATGTTGAATGTGTTGCTCAATAGGTTAACGCTGCCAACTATCGCCTGTTGGCATTCCCCAGAACGCAATGAATTCACCGCTTGAGTCAGTGCCGTCAATCCACTTGAACACGCGGTATCAATTTGCAAACTTGGGCCAATAAAGTTGTAATAAAATGACAATCTGTTAGCCAAGAGGCAATTCAGTGTCCCTGTCGGCGCATAAGCATTTGCCATCGCCATATCGGCCGCAACCAGTTCACGATAATCATTACTGCACGAGCCAATAAAAACACCCGTCTTTGATCCTGAATAGCCAAGCGGATTCGCACCACTATCTTCGATCGCTTGCCAAGTCAGCTCTAATAGCATTCTCTGTTGCGGATCCATCATGGCCGCAACTCGCGGAGAAATACCAAAGAATGGCGCATCAAAACCATCAATACTATCGAGCAACCCGGCTTTTAAGGCTTTTTTCGGCAATGGAATGACGTAAGGTTTCCCGGATGCAAACCGCTGCTCGGGAATCTCTTTTATTACACTGTGTCCAGATCTTAAGATCTCCCACATTTGCTCTGGGGAATCTTCCGCTCCAGGCAGTCGGAAAGCCATGCCCACAATAGCAATAGGCATCTGTTTGGTATCACCCGCACTACTTACTGAGGGGGTAATGGAACTTAAATGTTCCAACAAGGCAGATTTAGCTATCCGTTGTTCATCCGGACTAAGCGAATGATATATGTGGTGCAGATTATCCATGCTTTCCTCCTTCTATGAGGCGCTGTAACCTTAATGCTGCTTCGCCATCAAGACCACGCATCGCATTAATAAAGTCATCTAAGGAATGTTTGTTCTCAGTCAGTTCAGTTTTGGCAGTGTCAAGATATTCAATCAATCGATGCGGTGAACTATAACGCCAGAACAGCGTCGGCGATAATTTCCGACGAAAATGCACTGACATTAACTCTGCAAGCTTTACTGCCTTGAGCGAATCAATGCCCAAATCAGCCCAAGTGCGCGGCATCATTGATTCAGTAAAATCTTCGTCCCAATGCAGGAAATCCGCCAGCAACGTGCGTAATTGCCCAGAAACCGATTTACCTACTTTACCTTCTATCTGATGTGCGGCAGATCGTGGCCCAGACAGAGCACGAACCTGAACAATAATCTCGGAAATAAACTCAGATGCCTCTACCCCATTGAGCAGATAGTGATTAAAGGCCAGAACGAGGCTCATCTCTTTGTTGTGAGGCGCACCAATGAACAATGTTGACTGAGATGGCGGCACAATAACAGGTACGGCAAAGGTAGCACCATCGTTGCCGGTATAGGAGATCATCATAGGAACATCAATATCAACAGGCAGTTTTTCCGCATCGGGATCAAGTACACCATTCAAGTGTTGCCTGAACTCAAAAAAGCTCATGGTCTGCGTGTTCGGTACTTTTAATGAACTCAAATCGCCTTTCTCATCCAGAAAAGCAATACCCAAGTTGATATCCGTATAAGTGTGATAACGCTCCTGATCAAGCGGTCTCGAACGCAACATCGGGAATTTTTTCAACGCCTGAGAAATCGCATAAGTGATGACCTGAAATGGCGTTATCCACTCCTGCTGCCCGGAGGTTTCCGTTAAATGATGAATGGCGTTATCAACAAGCTCAATCGGTAGTGGTTTAGCTGCCCAACAAGGTTGTACCGCAGCACTATTTAACCGTATTGCACGATTAAGACGCTGCTGATCTCTGGACAGAAAACCCACATTGTCATTTTCTGTATTGCTCTTTTCTGATGGCCTGGTTTCTTCTGATATCTTAGTTTCGCGGTGCTGCTGGAGGTAATCATCTATATGACCAGGCAATAATGTGCCATGTTTTTCCGCCAGTTGACTAAGAATGTGTGGCTCAATTTGGTGCTCTTGTGCGTACTGACGGGTTTTTGGCGGAATACGCGCAGGAGGAGCGGAGACTTCAGGAGCCGCCTCCACTTTCTCTATTTTTTCGACATCCTCCGCCACTCTCTCCATTTTCTCCGGCGGAGGCGTTAACGCTTCACTGACAGGGGAAGGCTCTGCCATCTCGCCAACAGCTCTGATAACGGCAATAGGCGATCCAACAGGGATAATATCATTTTCCGCCGCCAACCATTTTTCCAAGATCCCCTCAACATCAGATTCAATGGTAAAGGCAGCCTTATCCGTCTCCATTTCATAAACAGGTTCATCACGTTTGACATGATCCCCCACCTGCTTAAGTAATTGGATGATGACGACTTCAGTGGTTCCTTCTCCCATCGGGGGAATAAGCAACTGTGCCATAAGTTCTCCTTAGCTCATTACCGCATAGACGGAGGCTAAAATGTCATCCGTGCCGGGTAAAACAGCTTTCTCTAAACAAGGATTAAAAGGAATATGAATATCTTCACGCGTCACCAAGCGCGGAGGTGCCAATAAAGAGAAGAAATTGTCATTCTCATCCAAAATATCAGCAATAATGGATGCACCAACACTGGCCGTCCGGGTATCCTCCTGCACAACGATAAGCCGCCCGGTTTTGCGTAAAGATTCCGCAATCCGTTGTTTATCCCAAGGTACCAGACTACGTAATTCAATCACTTCAATGTCAATATTGTCTTTTTCCGCCTGAAGAGCCGCCATCGTCGCAAGCTGAGTCGTATTTCCCCAAGCAACCAGTGTAATGTCCTTTCCTGCCCTGACGATATTTGCCTGCCCAAGCGACACTGGACTCACCAGCCGGCGTTCATGGCGCTCTCTCATAAGGTGTTTAGGGATCAGAATCAGACTCGGCATGTCCAGACTTAACGCGGTACGGAACAACGCGACGGTATCAGCCGGTGTCGTTGGAACCAGAACGTTAATACCGGGAATATGCGCCAGGATACCGTCCGAGCTTTGGCTGTGCCATATACCACCGCCAGGGAGATAAGCGCCATAAGGAGCATATATCACCACCGGACAGCGCCATTTTCCCACCGTTCTCCAACTTAAAGTGCCAAGTTGTGACTGTAACTGATTGAGACCTAGCCCAACAAAGTCAATAAATTGCAGTTCAACAATCGGACGCCAACCACTGGCAGATAACCCAACAGACGAGCCAATAATCGTGGCTTCGGAAAGGGGAGCATTAATAACGCGATCAGGATAGCGAGTGGATAAGCCACGGGTGAAACCAAAAACACCACCTTTAGGATCTTCAATATCCTCACCAAATATCAGCACATTCGGATGCTGACTCAATGCCTCGTCCAAAACTTGATTTACCGCTTTGACCTGTGTCTCTTCGGCTTCCATCTCAACATGTACGGTAGGCGTCCCTTCACGATTGCATAAATAGGTACTGACACTTGCAGGATCAGGCTCTTCTTCGTGGTAAACACGCTCAAATATTTCCGCGACATCCGCTTTAATGCGCTCTTTTTGTTCAGCCAGAGCTTGCTCGGTAATCGCTCCTTTTTCCTTTAAATAAGCGACGTAATTTTCAATAGGGTCCTGTAGTACCTCCAGCTCATCCGGGGTACGGTACAGTTTGTGAGAATCTGAATTGGAATGAGAATCTAACCGATCCATACGACAAACCAATATGCAGGGAGTCCGCTCAAATCGCGCCTTATTGAATACCTCCTGTGCAACAGGAAACAAAGTTTCCGGCTTACGGGCATCAACACGACGGATCAAACACTCGTTAAATATTCCCAATCGATACGGAGCCATCTTCTCCGTTGAGGTACTAATACCTAATTTATTATCGGAAACCACAAAGACGACGGGCAAACGCTTTTCAACCGCAAAGCTGACCGCTTCATAAAATTCTCCCTGCCGAGTTGCCGCATCGCCGACACCACACACAACAAGCCCATTTTTATTGTCCAACACGCTTGCCCAAGCAGCGCCAGCCGCGGGAATACATTGGGTTCCGGTCAAGCTGACTACCGAGAAGATATTATGCTCTTTGGAGCAGAAATGATTCGACATGGTTCGGCCGGCCGAGTGAGAAGTGGCCTTACCCATAAGTTCCCTTGTCATTTCAACAATAGACATACCACGCGCTAATACTAACGCCCGATCACGATAGTAAGGAACCAGTACATCATTTTTTTCCATAAGCTGAGGCAACACAGCCAACCCTTCATGTCCAGCAGCCGACACATGAAACCAAGCTCGGCCTTGTCGTGTGACTATCGCACTACGATTATCAAATTCCCGTGACAGCAGCATGTCATAAAGTAACTTTTGCTCATCCAAACAATCATTAATTGAAGGGCGGTGTTCCTTAAGAGGTACTTCATTGATCTGTACGTCTATCACTCTCTTTTTCCTCACAAATAGTTAACGTGGTAGTTGTCGTTATTGCGCTTAATGCTTGATAAAAAAGCGAACACGGGGTAGTCCCGTTCATGATTACTTGAGAGACTATAGATCCCGATAAAGAAGTGAATGTAGGGTTATTGCCTACACGAATTGCAAAAGATAGAGATATACGGCCACAATTTTTAATTACGTTTATACCCGTCATCTTTCAAGTTGCCTCTTTGTTGGCTGCGCTCGCTCCCTTGCCGTCGCGATGCATCTTGAAATCCATAGGGTATATACATCTAACATGGGGGGAAAAATTATCTCCATAACCATAAATGGTTTCGGCTGTCATGGTATTCCCTAAATTTTTAGCATTGTCCTGAACATAATGTGACACCATTTAAAAAACTCCAACCGATGAACAACAGCCATTCGTTAAGAGTAGGACCAACAAGCACCGGCATTTCCATGATTACAATACAATATAATCACAATACGAATAATCACAATACAATTAAAAAACAGGTTCTTACCTATATCTTTGAGCCCTGCAATGATAAGACATAGGAATAATTCATTACTTTGCTAAATTATTTTGATAATCAGATTTTTTCGACAAGCTCTTCATTAGGTATTTTTATGTTTAACCAAGACATAGCCTCAATAATAACACGTATTATATCAATCGAACTTGAGGCTTTATGCTCACATTAGAATTCATTATGTTTTGTGATGAATATCAATAATGACCTCCTCATATCAAACAATAGATAAAGCTGAATTGATGAAATCATCCAACATCAATCCTGATATTTTATACAAATTTAGCTTATTATCTCTTATGTTTTATCATAAAAAAAACTGTAGTAATGCGGGAATGATCACAAAAAGGGCAGCAAAAAATTTAACTATATGATTATTATGAAGTTATCATCCCAAACAGCGCTGATAATATAATGCAATTAGTAGGATATCAACATATATCCGTTATCTTTCAAGTTGCTTCTTTGTTGGCTACACTCGCTCACCCCGGTCACCCCGGTCACATAGTTATCTATACTCCCGACTCCCGGGGATTCACTCCCTTGCCGTCGCGATCCATCTTGAAATCCATAAGGTATATAAAAATATATTTTATAGGTTTTTGAATATATTACCAATCATTCAAATAGTAAATTAAAAAAATGATAAGATAAAATATAATTTCCAAAAGATTGATTTTAATGAACTTATCTCTATAAATTATTTCGATAAATATAGAATAAAATAGATCATTTTCATACTTCGAAAAATGATTAATTCATGCAATTATTCCTATTTCAGATATTTTCTCTCATTTCAAATAACAACGGCTTTGACAACCCCCTTGGTTTAACATTGACAAACAGCTCCAGCACTTTCGCACCATGCCAATCATTCCTGTTGATCTTGCAAACGCAAACCTGAACACTCGGTGGTGGTCATCCATTCCACTGTTACTTATCGTTCATGTCAAATTTGCGTATTCGATCACAATAGTTTTATCTGGTTAGTCGACTTGATTGCGATCTGCCAATCAACTCAATTATCTTTTAATCCAAAAAAACCAGCTTGATAATTTAGCTACGATATAATAACTAATATCCTAAAGAGTACAGTATCATGAAGAACCTTCGCTATCTGATTGTCACACCAGGATTAATGCTTTCGGCCTCAGTCCTTGCTTCACCTGCTAATAGCATCGAAGCACGCCTTGATGCACTGGAGCAGCGACTACAACAAGCAGAACAACGAGCCGCCCAAGCGGAAGCACGCGCCACTGCCGCCGAGCAACACGCACAGCAACTAGAACAACGCGCTATCGAAACCAAACAACAGACCACACAAGTAGCACAACACCCCACTTCGCAGGAAAATAGTGCTCCATCAACCAGCAACTTGAAATTGAATGATTTTGGCGATCTAAAATTGTATGGCGATGTAGAATTCAACCTCGATAGCGCCAGCCGAACCGGTCAGCTTACTTCACTTAAAACCAGCGATAATAAAGACTGGAAACCTGGCGACAAAGAGCGTTGGAATGTTAATGGCCGCATTTTGATCGGGCTGGACGGTTACCACCGTGATCAAAACAACAACTTTGCCGGCTTTAGAGTGCAACCATTAGCAGACATGACTGGCAAAATGAATCTCGACGACGCCGCTTTCTTCTTCGGCAATGAGAAAAACTGGCAGGTAAAAATCGGGCGTTTTGAAGCTTACGATATGTTCCCACTCAACCAAGATACTTTTATTCAGTATTCTGGTAATACTGCCAACGATTTGTATGCCGACGGTTTCGGCTATATCTACATGATGAAAGAAGGACGTGGCCGCAGTAATAGCGGTGGTAACTTGATGCTGAGCAAATACGCAGGTAACTGGTATTTCGAACTCAATACTCTACTTGAAGATGGCACTTCACTATTCCGAGATAACACTTACCACGGCAACACACTGGAAAATAAAAAAAATGTCGCCTATTTGCGCCCGGTAGTCGCTTGGAAAAAAGATCAATTTAGTGCAGCCATAGCGATGGAGAGTAATGTCGTCAATAACGCCTATGGCTACCAGAATAATCAAGGGCAATGGGTCGATCAATCCAGACGCAATGGTTACGGTATGACATTAAGCTGGAACGGCCTGGAGGCCGATCCTGATGATGGCATTGTCGCTAACCTGAATACCGCTTATCTGGATGCCTCAGATGAACACAATTTCACTACCGGAATTAATGTGATGTGGCATCGTTTCGAACTGGGTTATGTCTATGCCCATAACAATATCAAAGCGTTCAATACTGACGATACAACCGCATATATTAATCACCCATTCAATGAGCCGGGTAAATACGATATAAATACCATCCATATGTCATATCAGATTCCTAGTATCATGAATATGAAGAACTTTAATCTCTATCTTGGGGCCTACGTCTCTATGTTGGAGGCAAATGATAGCAACAAAATTGCCAACAGTAATAATGACCGACGCTACGGTGCACGTGCCAGATTTAAATATCTCTTCTAATTGCAAACGAATAAGCCTTGAGGTGACTCTTCCAACAGGTAAACGCATATACCCGTTATCTTTCAAGTTGCCTCTTTGTTGGCTGCACTCGCTCACCCCGGTCACATAGTTACCTATGCTCCCGGGGATTCACTCCCTTGCCGTCGCGATGCATCTTGAAATCCATAGGGTATAGCTTTCCACCTTTAAGGAAGAAAGCCCGCTCTGCGGACTCAGATTATTGACAAAGTGCTGGTTTTTATCCGGCACTTTGTCTTAATTAACCTCGGTTTCGTTTAAAAAGCCATAAAAACCAGCCCGTACTCGTTTTTCCTCGCTGCTCAACTCCCTCAAATACTCTATGACGGGGAATATAGAGGTTGTGACAAACAGCAATTTTGGTCGAATCAATAAAAGCGGTTGATGATATACCAAAGTTAAAATCAATTAAGATTAATATCATATTCTAATACCTCTTTATATGTAAATTTTTTTTGCCAAATTAAAAATAAAGACCCGAGTTGACATTGTATACTTTGAGATCTATTTTCTATTTAATTTTAGTGAACATATTTTTATTATTGGACTACTTAGAGCCTATCTCAATAGGCGTAATTGTTGCAGACAGTTTGAACACGGACAGCGCGGAAAAACCGGAGCGTACACGTAGTACGTGAGGATTTTGAGCACTGCCCAGGTTCAAAATGGCAAATAAAATAGCTCTATTGGGATAGGCAGTTATATACCCAATGGATTTCAAGATGCATCGCGACGGCAAGGGGGTGAGTGAGTGCAGCCAACAAAGAAGCAACTTGAAAGATAACGGGTATATATTGTTTCACCCGGCAAGAAAGGTAATACTATTGAGGTCATTAATTCCCTCAAAAAACAGTTGCTATAATATAGTAGGTTTTTTTAATAGCCTATTTATTTAAATTTAGCTCTCTTACTTATCCAGCAATATCCTTTACTATCTGATTTGTCAGAAATTGATTGATTGACTTTGTAGATCGACAAAAAGCATGGCAGTGTTGTTCTATGCTAAATCGAGATATTCTTATTTATAGGTGTTTTTTTAAATCATTAAATATATACCCTATGGATTTCAAGATGCATCGCGGCGGCAAGGGAGCGAATCCCCTGGAGCATAGATAACTATGTGACCGGGGTGAGTGAGTGCAGCCAACAAAGAAGCAACTTGAAAGATGACGGATATAACTAAATAATTTTTTGAGTTAATCAGTATTAACTGTTTTTTCCCAAGATATCGTAATTAATTTAATACGATGTCATCGTAATTCACCCTAATAAAGAGATATTACAATGGGCTGGAATATATTTATTAACGCACCAGATAGTTACCATCTTACTTCCACACATATCCGCAACAGCTTGCACCAACAAGGTTTTGCCACTTTCAATGCCACCGATCTTGACCTTTCTGACAGTGAAAAAATCGATCTTATCTCTCTGTGTGAATTATCTAAGTCACTGCCGTTAGATCGATTTGGTGAAGGTGGTCGTCACCGCAGTTATTGTGAGGGAGTGTGGCACCGTGAAACAGAAACTATTGATTGGAAAACAGGTCATCAGCAATCTGATGGTAGTATAGAGATTGATTATCATCAGGGAAGTGAATATCAACCTGAATTTGGTGGTGTGGTACGAAAATTCCTGCGTATGCCTGATGAGATACTTAATAAAGGGCTACTTAATAAACTCATTTGGCACGATCTGAGTCTAACCGGCATGGCAGAACATTATTCCCGTTTGCTATGTGGTGTACATCTGATCCGAATGCAGGCACTACCGGGTAAACCGGCAAAAATTACGCCTAACTGTTTTCATCGTGACGGTCAGCCGTTCACCGCTGTACATTTAATTGAACGTTACAATATCGAAGGTGGTACAACGCATATCGCGCCACCTTCTTATGCGAATTGCCAGCTTGAAGAAGTCCCTGCTCATGAGATAACTCGTTTTCTCCTTAATGATCCCCTTGATAGCTACATCATCGATGATGCAGCGATTTGTCATTACATCAATCCCGTAACTTGCGATGAAAACGCTAGCGTTGGCGTCCGCACTATCATTCTGATTGATTTCACCCCACTAGAACAGATTGACAGGTGTTCCCAGTAGCGCTTTTGCCATGAAAGTGGCTGACACCCAGGAGTGATAGCTTTTACGGCAATCACTAAGCTGCAAAAATCTTTTTATCTTAGGAAAAATTTCGTGAGTAATTATTCAAACACCTTATCGAATGTTCCATTCTTATTACCAACGCCGGCTCAACGCAGGTTATGGCTTATTAGCCAAGGAAATATGGACTCAGCATTATATAACGTGCCATTTTCGCTACGTTTGCGTGGTACGTTAGATAGAGAAGCGCTTGAAAAAACGATTATTTTTATGATTGAGCGTCATCCGGTATTGCGTTCACAATTTCATGTTGTCAATGGAGAATTACAGATAGTACTGAATCCGCAGTGGCCTGAATTACGTATCAGTGATCTCAGCGATTATTCCCCGGAGGAACGCGAAACCAAAATACAGTCAATCTGTGATAATGAAGTCAGATATTGTTTTAATCTCAGTAACGATTTGCCTTTTCGTTATTTACTGCTTCGTCGGCAAGAGAACGATCATCAGTTAATATTTACGCTGCACCACATTGTATTTGATGATTGGTCTACTCACGTTTTTCTTAATGATTTTAGCCATGCCTATAACCAGTATAAAGTAGGTCAACAACCTAAGTTGGCGACGATTACCTACCCGCATGTCAATGATTCTATAACAGATATTCATATAAATAGCGCTCGTCGGCAACGCTTACGCAACTATTGGGGAAAACAGTTAGTGGAATTGCCTGAACTGCATAAATTACCTACCGATCGGCCACGACTCTTGGAACAACGGGGACGTGGCGCGGTATATCATAAGTCACTTCCTTTATCTCTCGTTGGACGTATTTCTAAAATCTGCCAACGTTATGGATTGACACCTTATATGGTGGCAATTTCCGCTTTTGCGGTATTACTGAATCGTTATTCACACGATGACGACATCGTTATTGGCAGTCCATTTGCGAATCGTCACAATATTGATGAACATGTCCGCCTTGGCTTTTTTATCAATTTGTTACCGTTGCGTTTTCGCGTTAATGAAGGGATAAGTTTCAGTGATCTATTGGTCCAAGCACGCGATATATTACTTGATGCATATGAAAATGCTGATTTGCCGTTTGATGAGATTGTCGATGTGGTACAACCCCTGCGTTCTCTGAGCCATTCCCCTGTTTTTCAGATTATGTTTGATTATTTGAAGAGTCCGGGACAAGCATTGCAACTGGATGGGTTAGCAGCAGAAGTACAATTTATCCATTCTGGTACTGCTAAATATGATTTAACGTTATCGATAGAAGAATCCCCAAGTTCACTACTCTGTCTGGTTGAATTTGATACCGATTTGTTTGATAACCTCACCATTACTCGCATGGTGAATCACTATGAGACATTGTTGGATGCATTGCTAAGTGAACCTGAGCGTTCTGTCGCCAAATGTAGCATGTTGCCGCCAGAAGAGCTGGAAACACTGGCTCGCTTCTCCCGGCCGGCAGAACCTCTGCCGGTATTGGAATTTATTTCGGTAGCTGAACGCATCAAGTTACAGGTGCGTAATCATCCAGATGCACGGGCTATGGTGTGGCGTGATCAACGTTTCACCTATGCGCAACTGGACGAGTACGCGCAATACCTGCTCGCGAAGATGCGCCAGTGTGGCGTTGGGCCGGGTAGCCGGGTTGCAGTATTGATGAGCTACCGGCCAGAAATTGTCATCTCTTTTTACGCTATTCTCTCTGCCGGTGCGGTTTATGTGCCGTTGTCCCCTTCTGATCCTCGCTTCGCCGATAAGATAAATGATGCACAACCAGTACTGATCCTCACCAGTGAACAGGATGCTGTTGGTTTGCTTGATTTTCGTGCCATTATGCTGGACGTTGATGAGCTGTTTCGTCAACCCGCGCCGCCGGATGTGCAACCCATTTGGCCAGTTCAGGAGAGTGATTCAGCCTATGTTATTTACACTTCTGGTTCAACCGGCAATCCAAAAGGGGTGGAGGTAAGCCACGGTAGTCTGCATGCATCGTACCATGCTTGGTGCCATGACTATCGTTTCACCCAACCCGGTGAGCCGGTATCACTACAACTTGCGGCACCGATTTTCGATCTCAGTATAGGGGATTTCAGTCGTACTCTGGGCTGTGGTGGATGCTTGGTTATGTGTCCGCGTGAGTGGTTGCTGGATGCCCCTGAAATGCACCGCTTAATGATGAGCGAAGGCGTGACCTTCGGTGATTTTCCTCCCGTGGTACTACGTCAATTAATTCAGTTCTGTCAGGATAATGGGAAACGTCTGGATGGATTATCAACACTGGTGTGTGGGGCTGATGTCTGGTTCGGTCATGAGCTGCATGCAGCACAAGCGCTGTGCCGCCCGGATACGCGTATTCTGGGTTCTTACGGTGTAACTGAAGCAACCATTGATAGCACTGTTTTTGATCCGGAAACACATCCATTGGAAGCCGGGCGAGTCATTCCATTGGGTAGGCCGCTGGCTAGCTGTGAGTTGTTCATTGTTGATAAACACCTGCAACAAGTGCCGATTGGCGTTAGTGGTGAATTGTTGATTGCGGGTGTTACCGTAGCAAAAGGATATCTCAATAATCCCCAACTCACGGCAGAGAAATTTATTACCGGCAAATTCGATAGCCATGGCCGTTTTGTGGCAGACGGCCTTGTAGCAGAGAATAGCAGTACGCGATTCTATCGCACCTCAGACATTTGCTGTTTCCTGGCTGACGGCACTATTGATTTCATGGGACGCAGTGATCATCAGATTAAAATTCGCGGTTTTCGCGTTGAATTAGGCGAGGTGGAGAGTGCATTACTGGAGCACGCCGATGTGCGCCAGTGTGCAGTTGTCGCCTGTAATGACAGTACAAATAATAAAGTGTTGGTCGCCTATGTTGTGTCATCGGCTGATACTGACAAGTTACGTGGTTATTTGTCCCTGCGGCTACCCGGGCATATGATGCCGCGTGCTTTCGTGTTTCTCGATAAATTACCAACCACCCCCAACGGGAAGGTTGATCGCAAGCGCTTACAAGTTCCGGATTTCTCACTACCAGAAAATCAGGAGTCTATGACAGAACCGGCTAACGCCCGTGAAGAACAATTGCTGGCATTATGGAGAACAGCATTAGGAGTTCAGGTCATCAGTACTGAAGATAATTTCTTCTATTGTGGTGGTAATTCATTAATTGCTGCCAATCTGATTACGCAGATCAATAAGACATTTAGTGTTCAGCTTAAACTTTCCGCTATTTTCAACCATCCAACTATCGTCGGGTTAGCCTCGTTACTGGGCAGTGTTGAAAAAGATAGTATTGAAAAAGATAGTATTGAAAAAGATAGTATTGAAAAGAACAGTATTGAAAAGAACAGTATTGAAAAGGACGGCGTTGAAAAGAGCAATGCGAAACAGAGTGTTACTGTGCAGCACGTTTTGCAGGTCAGTGATTTACTCTCATTCGGTCAACGCAGTTTGTGGTTGATTGCCATGCAACGACCGGATGATTGCAGTTACAACGTGCCTTTCACATTGCGTTTGCATGGTAATCTGCATTTTACTGCGTTAATGCAGGCGCTGAATGACATAGTGCAACGTCATGACGTATTACGTACCACATTCTCTAGCCAAGTCAGCAAAGTAAGCGAGCCAGATGGAACATCCAGTTTTGAACCTAGCCATCAGGTTGCGTCTGAATTAACGCTAACCCTGCGCCAGCAAAATATCTCCGGCGGTGAGTCTGCACTGGCATCGAAATTGCGGGAAGAGATGATGGCAAGTTTCGATCTCGTCAATGGGCCACTCATCCGTGCGGTACTGTTTACGCTGTCCCCGCAAGAGCATGTGCTTTGTATTACTCTGCACCACATTATTTCCGATGGTCGCTCACTGGCAATACTTTTCGATGAGTTACGGCACGGCTATCAGGCACGTCTGGCCGGTAAGGCACCCATGCTACCCATGTTGGAAGCAAACTATGGGCATTTCATTAGCTGGCAGCGCACCCGACTGACTGATCCAGCGGTGCAGCAACAGATTCATTTCTGGCGTCAACAATTGGCGGATGCGCCAGCGACTCTGATACTGAATGAGATGGCGGCACCAACTGACGAAGCGGCTGCAATAAGTTGTGCTATTCCTCATGTGTATGTTGAAGGTGTAGAGAAACTGGCTCGTGAGCAAAACTGTACACCGTTTATGGTCTGGTTGAGTTTGTTTGCCCTCCTGTTGCGCCAGCAGAGTGGGGAGCAGGATCTTATCGTCGGCACACCAGTGTCGCTGCGCACTATACCTGCATGGGATACGCTAATTGGCTACTTTGCTAACACTTTGCCGGTACGTATCAATAGCCGTGAGTTGCAAACTTTTCAGCAACTCCTGATGCACACGCGACAGGTTAGTCTCGACATTCTTGAAAATCGTGATTTGCCGTTCGATTATTTGGTACAAACACTTAATTTGCCGCGTGTGGCGGGTAAAAATCCCGTTTTCCAAACTATTTTTTCCTGTGAACTGGATCAACCAAACGATGCAACATTCGGGGACATGAAGGTTTCAGACGTTGAGTTGGGGGACTATCGCGCCAAAATTGATTTAGAGCTGGCAATTAATCGTGTAAATGGTCAGGTTTACGCTCACTTTATGGCCATGCCGGGGGGGTTATCTGCCGTCACTCTGGGACGGATGAGTGAGTATTTGCTGGCGATGTTGCCACAACTCATTGAAAAACCAGATACTGCATTGGCTGATTTGTTGACGGTTAATTCTGACCGTAGTGCTCAACCAGAACTCGTTGTTGATAAGCCACAAGGACTGTTTCAGTTGTTTCAACAGAACCTGTCCCGGTATGGCGGACATGTGGCGCTGGAAAGTGATGAATTAAGTCTAAGTTATCAGCAGCTTGATACATTGACCGCATATGTGGCGCAACAATTACAACAAGTAGGTGTAGGCCGAGGTGATCGAGTTGGCATTCTGATGGGACACCATCCACATAATGTCACGGCAATGCTGGCAATTAACCGAATTGGTGCGGTGTTTGTGCCACTGGCTCCTGATAACGCCGAACCAGCAAATCGATATGTGATTGATAATGCGGAAATAAAAGCGATATTGTGCCGAAATGAAACAGCGCCTCTGTGTCAGCGTCTTAGTCTGGCGGCAATGAATATCGATGAGTTAGATATAGCCAATGCACCTTATATGACTATGGCGGCGATCTGTCAGTCGGATGATTGCGCTTACGTTATTTACACTTCTGGATCAACGGGTAAACCAAAAGGTGTTGCTGTCACCCACCGCAGTGTCTGCCATAACATTCTGGCAATCCGCGATGAGCTGAGGCTTGAACCTTCTTCTCGCATAGTGCAGTACTCCTCGCCCGTATTTGATGTGATGTTGGGAGAAATTTTTCCAGCACTTGTAGCGGGTGCTTGCGTGGTCTTCGCTAATAAACAGCAACTGTTGCCTGGCAGTAATCTGACAGAGTGGCTGGCACATAAACAGATTACGCATATGTGGATTGTCCCTTCTGCGTTGGCGATAGTGCCGTTAGTACCGCTGCCAAGTCTCCAGGTGATTATCGTAACCGGTGAGCCTTGTATGCCCGAAGTCGCCCAGCGCTGGTCTGTAGGGCGCAGGCTGATGAATGGATACGGCCCTACTGAATGCGCAATTGTGGTATCCCTTACCGATTATCATGCCGAAGGGCAAAATCTGGTGCTGCGTCCAATGGGCGATGTTCGCTTCCATCTGCTTGATGAACAGAGAAAGCCCGTAGCACCGGGGGAAATGGGTGAACTTTATTTAGCGGGAACCTGTGTTGCACAGGGCTATCTGGGTATGGATGAAAAAACCGCTGGGGTGTTTTTACCCGATAGCTTTGCACCACAATTAAAGGCTCGCATGTACCGTACCGGCGACATTGTGCGTCAACGCATGGATGGCGCACTGGAGTTTATTGGTCGGGTTGACCGTCAGGTAAAAATCCGTGGTCACCGAATTGAGCTGAATGCTGTGCGTGCTGCCCTAAGTGCGCTACCGGGTGTACGTCAGGCCGAAGCACTGGCGATCACCGATAGCCAAGGGAATAAAGAGTTGGCGGGATACATTGTCGGCGAAACCAGCCGTAGTGAGATCCTGAGCGCATTACGCCAACAGGTTAGTGAGGTGATGGTGCCAACAGCGTTGTTCTTTCTTGATGCACTGCCTACCGGCATTACGGGAAAAGTCGATCTGAAAGCGTTAGCTGAAATGAAACTGACACGTGCCGGTCAGCATCAATCTTCTCCTTTGCCAGCCAAAGTTGTGTCATCACTCAGTCGCGTTGAGGCTATCTGGCGTGAACTGCTAGAGAGGGATGAAATCGGTTATGACGAAAACTTTTTCGATGCTGGCGGCCACTCACTACGGGTTATGGCGCTATTCCAGCAATTGAATGAAGCATTTGGTGTCAACTTGTCTGTGACCGATATTTTCGCCCATCCCACCATTCGACAACAGGCGCAACTACTGGACACGCTGTCGCAACAAAAAACACCCGTTACAGTCGCAGTCACACCGCTGATAGTCACTGAAAAGAGAGCAATACCAACAGCAATACCAATGTTGGATGTTTCGACTCAGGATAGCAATGCTATTGCGATTATTGGTATGACTGGCCGCTTCCCACAAGCGCCAGATCTCGACACTTTTTGGCAGCGGTTGTTGGCGGGTTACGATGCCAGTGTGGAGTTGTCTGACGAGGAATTGTTACAACGGGGCGTCAATCCAGCGCTGTTAAGTCACCCACAGTTTGTCAGACGCGCACGTTTGCTGGAGGGTTGTGCGGAGTTTGATGCACGCTTCTTTGGTTATTCATCACGTGAAGCGCAGGTGATGGACCCACAACAGCGGTTATTTCTTGAAATGGCATGGGAAACGTTGGAACTCTCTGGCTATGGCAATGATAGTACACCGCGTTCAGTCGGTGTCTTTGGTAGCAGTGGCTTCAATTATTACCTGCTGGAAAACGTCATGCCAAATAAAGACCGGATGCACCTCGACCCCGGTCAGTGGCAAATAGGTAATGACAAGGATTTTATCGCTACACGTGCCGCTTACAAACTGAACCTTAGCGGACCGGCTGTCAGTATTGGCACCGCCTGTTCGTCATCACTCACCGCTATTCACTTTGCCTGCGAAAGCCTACGACGTGGTGAATGTGACATGGCATTGGCAGGCGCTGTAGCACTCGATCCACAACAGGTTGGCTTCGTCCATGTCAGTGGTGGAATTATGTCTCCAGATGGCCTTTGTCGGCCATTTGACGCTGCGGCCAACGGTACAGCCAGCGGCAGCGGCGGTGGGATGATATTACTGAAACGTCTGTCCGCTGCTTTGCAAGATGGCGATACCATCCATGCGGTAATTAAAGGTTCTGCTATCAATAATGATGGTGCACAAAAGGTGAGTTACACAGCACCAAGTATTGACGGCCAATCTTCAGTGATCAAAGACGCGCTGCGTAATGCCGGGGTATCGCCTGCCAGCATCAGTTATATCGAAGCACACGGTACGGCGACTTCTTTAGGCGATCCAGTAGAAATACGTGCGCTGACTCAGGCTTTCCTGGAACAATCTGATGGTGAAGTGCTACCTGTAGGGAGCTGCGCAATAGGTTCTGTGAAAGGAAATATAGGACATATTGATGCTGCTGCCGGTATAGCGGGGGTAATCAAAACCGTGTTGGCGCTGCGTCACCAGACTTTGCCACCAAGTATTCACTATCATCAACCCAATCCTGCAATCCCCTTCGAACAGACCCCGTTTTCTGTGATCAATACAGCATGCCCGTGGCCGCAGACAAGTCAGCCACGTCGTGCCGGTGTAAGTTCTTTCGGCATTGGCGGCAGTAATGCGCACCTTATTCTGGAAGAAGCTCCGCACCAGCAAGATGCCCGTATATTAGATGACGAGCGCTGGCATCTGCTGCCAATTTCAGCGAAAACGCCGCAAACGTTGCTTCAGCAAGGGGAACGCTTGGCAGTAGCATTGACTACCGGTAATGAGCCATTAGCGGATATTGCCGGAACTTTGCAACAAGGACGCAGCGCTTTCAGTGAGCGTGCTTTTGTTGTGGGAAAAGATCGGGAGCAATTAATCAATCAACTACGCCAACTATCACCGCAGACGATTAATCGCAAACAACAGCCTCGTGCGGTGATTTTTATGTTTCCGGGACAAGGCAGTCAGTCTATTGAAATGGGGCAATCGCTCTATCTGCGTGATGGTGTATTCCGCCAGCAATTTGATCGCTGTGCCGAACTGCTACAGCCACACATCAAACTGGATATCAGGCAGTTGATTTATCCGCAATCGGAGCGCGACAATGCTATCAGCCGGTTAAATGCTACACGTTATACCCAACCTGCGCTGTTCACTGTTGAGTATGCGCTGGCCTGCCAGCTACAAGCTTGGGGTATTACACCGCAAGCAATGATTGGTCATAGCCTCGGTGAACTGGTTGCGGCCTGTGTAGGGGGTATGCTTGAACTGGAAGATACACTGGCATTGGTAGCAAATCGAGCGGCAATCATGCAGCGCCAGCCCACAGGAGCAATGCTGGCGGTACAGGCATCATCTGAACGTATGGTTGCGCTGGCACCGGAGTGTGAATTTGCAGCACTCAACGGGCCCGCACAGTGCGTGATAACTGGCAGCCATGACAATATTGCGGTACTGGAAGAACAATGCAACAAGGCAGGTATTTCTTGCCAGCGACTAACGACATCACATGCATTTCATAGTTCATTGATGGATGCTGCCGCACAACAGATGCGGGAATTCAGCGCAGGCTTCACGCTACAATCCAGTACCATTCCGATGATATCCAATATCAGTGGCCGTTGGTTCAGTGAACAAGATCGCGATAATTCTGGTTATTGGGGAGATCATCTGCGTCGGCCAGTACGCTTCTATGACGGTATTCTTACGTTACTGAACCATTATGACAATCCGATCCTGCTTGAAGTCGGTCCAGGGCGTGCACTGACCAGTATGCTGAAAGATCTACAGCAAACAGGCCAAGCCCAGATACTAACCACGATGCGCCATACTCGCCAGCAAAAACCGGATGAAGAGGTGCTGCTCAATACCGTTGGGCAGTTATGGCAGCAAGGAGTTGCTATCGATTGGGCTGCATTTGGTCATTCACACAAATTACATCGGGTTATGCTGCCAGTGTACCCTCTCCAACGACAACATCTCTGGCTGGAACAGCCTGTCACTACATCAGCCACCGTCATCAGTACACAGCGGAGAAAACTACCGACTTTCACACGGTCATCAGATAAAGAGGGAATCACCCGGTTTACTTGTAAGCTAGATGATAATGTCTGGTTTATCGATGAACATCGCATCTTCGAAGGGCAAGGTGTATTGCCGGGTACAGGTTGCCTGGAATTAGTGCGTCGTGTTTTCAACGAATTGCAACCCGGTGGCACAGCTACTTTCAGTGAAGTTTACTTCCCCTCACCGTTGGTACTATCGTCAGGTGTTGAACGTCAGATACGCATCAGTTTGACTGCCATTGATAACAGCCTGGCCTTTACGCTGGAGTCTCACGACGATGGTAATGACATGTGGCAACTCCATGCAAACGGCAATGTTACTGCCGTATGCTCTCCACCAGCAGAAATTGTTTCACCTTATGAGTTGCGTCGGAATTTGCAGCTTGAAGAGGTTGCAGAGGCACCGGAGCGTTTCAATCAGGCATTTGCTGACTATGGACCACGCTGGCAATGCATTGCAGGTGTATGGATGGGGGATCGCTGTGCGCTGGCACAGTTGCGACTCAATCAGGCATTTATCGATGATTTGCCGGATATTGCATTACATCCGGCTTTGCTCGACTTGGGCACGGTGTTCTTACATGCCTGTCTGTTGCCGGGTGATGCTTCAATACCGTTCCATTACGGTTCGCTGACGCTGCACCAGCCATTATGCGCCGAATTTTACAGTCTGGCGGTTGAAACGGCACCTCGGACTTATGACATAACGCTATTTAGTTGGGATGAGCGTCAAAATTGCAAACAGGTGCTGGCTGAAATCCACGGTTACAACTTACGACAGTTCAATTCCTTACCATTCCAGCCAGCCAGCGAGTCGAATGTAGCACGGTGGTGTCGTTACCCTCGATGGTTACCGAAGCCTCTAGGCGAAGCAAAACAGAATCGTGCGCCGTGGTTGATTTTTGGTGCCCAAGCCGCTGAGCTAAGTGATTTATCGGAAGCGGCGGCACCCGGTAGTATCGTTGTTGAAGATGCTGATGAATTTCTGCAACAGAGTACCTACCGCTTTAGTTTGCGTAAGGACCAGCCCGAAGATTATCAACGACTGATAGATTGCCTGATACAGCAACAAGTGCTACCAGAACGTATCATCTGGTGCTGGACTGCGGCGGGGATTTCTCAACCAGAGGCTGCATTTGAACAACTGGCGGCTGCAATTAAAGCACTTACCGGTCATCACAGGGTTTTTAATATTACCCTGATTTCCCGCGGGCTACAGGCAGCCAAAGTGCTAGAAGCCTGTAATGCCGCACCCGCGCTTGGTTTGCTCGGAATATTGGCGGCCGAGTATCCGGGATGTTCTGCACGTCATATCGATCTAAATGATGACACTTTTGCTACATATCAATCGCTGATTGCGGAACTGTATACGGATATGCAACCGGAAGAGACGACAGAAGGAATACCGGTTACCAGCATTTCGCTTAAACAGGGTGAACGTGAATTACAGACATTTACTGAGCTTGATGAGATACCTCGTCGGCAAATTCTGCGGGATGGCGGTGTTTACCTGATTACGGGTGGATTGGGGGGTATCGGTCAGTTACTGGCACGTCACATCAGCAATCAATGCAGTAAGGTTAAACTCGGTATTTTGAGCCGCCGAGGAACTAATGCGGTAAGTGAAGCTTTACTCGATGTGTTACAGAAATCTGGTGCTGAAGTCATGATGTTACGCGCTGATGTTGCTGATGATGCGGCATTGACTAAAGCACTGGCACAGATGCGGGCAAGATTTGGTGCTATCAACGGTGTGATTCATTCAGCGGGTATTGAAGCCAGTGGATTGCTGGAGCATGGCACGTCGCAGGACTGGCGGCATGTGATGGCAGCAAAAGTAAGTGGTACACAGCAATTGATGACGGCGATAAGTCAGGACCCTCTCGACTTTGTTCTGTTGTGCTCTTCACTTGCCTCATTGGTAGGTGGAATGGGTCAGGCAGACTACGCGGCGGCGAACCGTTATCTTGATGCCGTGGCGCACTACTGGCGACAGCAGGCTATACCGGTAACGTCAGTTAACTGGGATACCTGGGCAGAAGTGGGGATGGCCGTGGATTATGCTGCACGCCGTCAAGAAAGCGTGATCGGTCTCAGTAATCAAGAGGGCTGCGCTATTTTCGATCTGGCGATCGCTGGAATGGAAGCACAGATCGTTGTCAATAAATTTCCCCCTGTTCAGCGCACACAATTACAGGATTTATCAGTGATATCTGATTCCGCCAGCCCAGAGGAAGCGGTTCGTCAATTGTGGTATGAGCTACTGGGCGAAGAGACGATTCACTTGGAAGATGATTTCTTCGAACTGGGCGGTCATTCACTGTTGGCAACGCAGATGATCTCCCGTTTGCGTGATCATTTCCAGCACTGCCTGACGCTGGCGGAGTTTCTCGAACAACCGACAATGGCACGTGTTGTCCGTTCACTATCTGACGAGAAAAAGAGCTCGGTTCCTGAGAATGCCCATATCCGCTATTGCCTGGTGCCAATTAATCACGGCGGTAACGGTAATTATTCACCCTTCTTTTGTGTGCCGGGTATGGGCGGCAATGTTACCCAATTTATGCCCCTAGCCGGGGCATTACCACCAGAACTGCCATTTATCGGTATGCAGTATTTGGGGCTTGATGGAAAAACTGCGCCGCACCAATCGGTGGAAGAGATAGCAACACATTATATTGCCTGTTTGCGCTCGGCTCAAAAACAGGGGCCATATCATATCGGCGGTCATTCATTGGGGGGCAAAGTAGCTTATGAAATGGCACGGCAGCTTCATGCTGAGGGAGAAAGCATCGGTTCTCTGGTGCTACTCGACTCTGCCGCACCACCCTATGCACCGGTTCCATATCAGGAAGATGCTGATATTGCCAAAGTTATTCTTGGTATTTTTGCCTACTACACTAACCGACTGGAGATGATCGACAGCTTGGATGACAACGAAATGCGTGCATTACCGCGTGAGGCGTTACTGAGCTATATCAAAGAGCAGCTAAAACGTTTCTCGTTGATTCAGGCACAGAATGATATGGGCTCAATTAACGGATTGTTCAATGTCTATCGGGCTGCGTCGGATATGTCACCGAAATATCGACCAATACCCGTACAGTTGCCAATTCCTATGCTGTTAGTAAAAGCGGTAGACCCCCTACCGAAAGGGGTTGTTGTGCCGGAGATCCGGGAGACCAATGGCTGGGGTTGGGAAAAATTCTCCACTCTTCCCATTCGTATCGCAGAAGTGCCGGGGAATCATTATAGCTGCCTGATGGAAGAGCACGTAGCACATGTATCGCGGGCGATAATCCATCACTTTCCATCAATAATAATAGGAGGACAGATATGAGTGATTCTTCCCCAACGGTTCACTTTCCTGAAAACCGCCAACATAAACGCCGATTGGCCGTGATCCTAATGACATTGGCTGTGGATGCTTTGGGTATCGGGATTGTACTCCCGGTTTTACCCGATCTGTTGCGGGAGGTTGCCCCGCAACCACCGGAAGCGGGTATGCCGTTAATCGGGTTATTTGTCTCACTATATGCTTTTGCACAGTTCCTTTTCGCCCCGTTGTTAGGGGCGCTTAGCGACGCTTGGGGCAGGCGGCCGGTATTGCTTGCAACCCTGTTTGGCACAGCGCTGAGCTATGCGCTGGTGGCGACAGCACCGTCACTAGGATGGCTGGTAGCCGGTATATTTCTTTCAGGCTCCACCGCCGCCAGTACTTCCGCGGCATCGGCTTACGTAGCAGATGTGACACCAGAAGCACAGCGGGCCGCACGTTTCGGTCTGGTCAGCGGTGTTCTTGGCTTCGGCATGGTTGCCGGGCCAGCCTTCGGAGGGTTATTGGGCATGATTGCACCGCGCCTTCCGTTTGTGATTGCTGGCTCACTGGCCGCCGTGAACGCTATTGCCGCTATGTTCGTTCTGAACGAAAGTCTGACCAAGGAGAACCGGCGTTCGTTCGACTGGCGCCGTGCCAACCCTTTGGGCAGCCTGAAACTACTGGCGACGGATGGGGTATTAAGACGACTGGTTTATGCTTCAGCTCTTGGCATGGTGGCTTATGGCATTTTTCTGGCCTGTTTTGTCTTACTCAATGAAATGCGTTTGGGCTGGGGACCACGTGAAAACGGGCTGGCTCTCACCGGACTCGGCGTCGGGATCATCATAACGCAAACTTGGTTGCTAAAAATGTTCGTGGCGCGTTGTAACGAATACCGCACAGCGATCATCGGTTACGGACTCTATACGTTAGCATTTATCGCTTATAGCCTGGCGGTATCACCACTGATTGTTGCTGGTGCAATTGCTCTGCATGCACTGGCGTTGATCAGCGATTCAACGCTTCGTGCTTTGATTTCATTGCGTGCCGGCAATGAGCGACAAGGGGAATATCTGGGAGCGCAGAACTGTATGTTAGGTCTGGCTATCACTGCTTCACCCCTGTTAGGTGCATTATTACTGCATTTTTCATCTCGTCAGGAGCAATCTCTCTATTTTCAAGGAATTCCCTTTGTTATTGCTGTCGTTGTTTGCCTCTGCGCCATATTGATTTTGCTGCGTGGTTCTCAGGCAGACATCACATTACGCAATTTATATAAATAAAAATATCACCAGCCTGTGAGGATTAATTATGAAACAACATCAAGGAAGCTATTACCCCCTGACCGCAGCACAGCAGGAAATTTGGCTGGCTGAACAATTAAATGTAAGCACAGGAATTTATAACACTGGTTGTTATATTGATATTTCAGGTGCTATCGATATTGAGACACTTAACACGGCGTTGTCCCAATTGATAGATGAAGCTGAATGTTTACGAGTAGTCGTTGTGCAACACCCACAAGGACCACAACAACAGATTGTTACCAACCTGCAATGGAAATGCCCACTTATTGATTTATCTCACCATGAAGATGCGTTAATAGAAGCTGAAACCTGGATGAATGCTGAATTGGTGCGGCCGATGGCGTTAACCCTAGGGCCGTTGTTTGGTCTTGCGCTGCTAAAAATCAGTGATGAACACTATTTTCTGTTTATTCGTGTCCATCATCTGGCTAGTGATGCTTTTGGCACTACGTTGCTGATTCAGCGGCTTGCTGAACTGTATACCCAGAAATTGACTGGCGCTGCTGAGCTGGAAAATCCTTTCGGACCTCTTAGCGATCTGTTGGCTTTTGATGAAGAGTACCGTCGCTCGGAAAATTTTCAACATGACCGTCAGTGGTGGTCACAATATATGGTAGGCCGAAGTGAGCCACAGAGCCTTGCCGTGGGGGCGAAGCCCGGTCAGTTTGCCGACTTGGGTTCGTTCAGTTGCACCCCGTGTGAAATCCCGGCCAAGGTCAAGGATATCCTGCGTACTCTGAGTGAAGAGAGTGGAAGTAGTATGGCACAAATTATTATTGCTATCGTTGCTTCCTGGATTTCTCGTCTGACCGATAAGCAGGATATTACTTTAGGTATGCCAGTCACTGCGCGTTCAGGGCGTGCGTTACGTAGTATTCCAGGTATGATATCGAATGTATTACCTCTACGCCTGACAATAGATCCTGCTCATTCCATCGGTGACATTAGTAAGCTGGTCAGCCAAGAAATCCGCCAGTTACTCAAACATCAACAGTATCGTTCTGAAGATATCTATCGTGATTTACAGCGAAATGGTTCTGCTCCCCGCTTGTTTGCGCAGAATATCAATGTGATGCTGTTTAACAGCAATGTGAGCTTTGCGGGTAATTTTGGGCGTACCAAAAATTTGTCCAGTGGGCCGGTAGAAGACCTCACTGTGACCATTTATGATCATAGCGAAGGCGACAGTTTGCAGTTTACGCTCGATACCAATGATAACCTCTACACTCCCCACGATATTAACCTGCAAAAATCTCTTTTTCAGCATTTCATCACTGAATTGCTGGCGGATATATCACGCCCCATTGGTGAGCTGACATTGCCAGATTGGCACATAGGAGACAGCCTATTGCCTGCACGGCGCACCGTATTAAATGAGGAAACACTGACCTCGCGCTTTGAACAACGAGCAATTGCCATGCCGGATAGTGTGGCGCTGACTTATCAACAGGAGAATATTAGTTATACGGTATTGAACCAACGTGCTAACCAACTGGCGCGCTATCTGGTATCACGGCAAATAGGCCCAGAACAGCGTGTTATGGTCTGTTTACCACGTTCTATTGAGATGATGGTGACACTGCTGGCTATCATCAAGGCTGGTGCTGCTTACGTGCCGGTGGAGGCAGATTATCCGCAAAGTCGTCTTGATTTTATGATCGACGATGCTGAACCTGCTTGTGTGATCACCACCAGTGAAATTGCGCAACGCCTGACAGCCAATATCCCCATGATATTGCTAGATGATCCCGAATTGCTCACCCATCTGGAAATGCAAAGTGTTGCTGATCTGTCTGACAAAGAGCGCTTGCAACCGCTGATTTCAGCACATCCTGCTTATATCATTTACACCTCTGGCTCCACCGGTGTGCCCAAGGGCGTGGTAGTGACTCATCATAATGTGATGCGTTTGCTACAAAGTACTCAGCGCTGGTTTAACTTCTCTGAAACTGATTGTTGGACAATGTTTCACTCTTATGCTTTTGATTTTGCGGTCTGGGAGTGTTGGGGAGCATTATTGAATGGCGGAAGATTGGTGATTGTTCCCTGGGAAGTCAGCCGTTCACCTACAGATTTTTTGCAGCTTTTAGTTAGCGAAAAAGTGACGGTGTTAAATCAGACACCTTCAGCGTTTCAGGCGTTGATCCATGCTGATCGCGAAGCCCCTGAACTTGGGCAGAGTTTGGTACTACGCACGGTGATTTTTGGCGGAGAAGCGCTGAATGCGCATATTCTGGAAGAGTGGTATCAAAGACACAATGATAACGCTCCTCAGTTGGTCAACATGTATGGCATTACTGAAACTACTGTACATGTAACCTATTTCCCTCTTTCACGTGAAGTCGTTGCTCAGCCTGCTTCAAGTCTTATTGGTGAACCTATTGATGATCTCGGTATTTATATTCTTGATGAGGCTCAACACCCGGTTCCGGTAGGTTTCGTGGGAGAGATATATGTAGGCGGCGCGGGGGTAGCGCGTGGTTATCTGAATCGTCCTGAACTTACTGCTGAACGCTTCATGGCTGATCCCTTTATCGGCACAGATGCACGCATGTATCGCACGGGTGATCTGGCAAGATTGCGTCGTGATGGGGTACTGGACTTCCTTGGCCGTACTGACGATCAAGTTAAAATCCGCGGTTTCCGTATTGAATTGGGCGAGGTGGCGGCAGCGCTAAATGCACACCCTGATATCGTGCAATCTGAGGTCATTGTGCGTGAAGATGAAGGTCAACAGAAGCGGTTGGTAGGTTATGTCATTGCCCATAAAGGTATTACGCTTGAATCACAGTTAATACGGTCCAGTCTGACCACATGCTTGCCCGAAGCGATGATTCCAGCAGCAATAGTGCAGCTTGATCACTTCCCGTTGACCATTAACGGAAAGTTAGATCGTAAAGCGTTACCGAAACCCATGTGGAACAGTGTAGTAATCAATGAAAGTAGCTCCTCCAGCCCACAAGAACTCTCGCTTTGTCGTCTGTTTGCCGAGTTGCTGGGATTAGAAAATATCTCTCCAGAGGATAATTTCTTTGAGCTCGGCGGCGAATCTTTGGTTGCAATGCGGGTAATAGCAAGAGTGCGTAGTGACTTCGGCGTTGAAATAACGTTGCGCGATCTATTTAACGCACCGAGGGTCAGCCAACTGGTGCAACGATTGAACGCTTTGCAGCAGGAAAATGAAGTCGTTAGCCAGACCTAAATTTTTAACGTGATTATGCTGGCAAATAAATAAAACAGAGGAAAAAACATAATGAACCGAATAGATGAATTAACCGCAGAACTTCTTAGCTCAATGAATCAGTATGACCTTAAACGGCTGGATAATATTTTCTCTGAAGATATTTCACTTTATTATCCGGGCCTTACTCCAATGGTAGGTAAAAAGATGTCGATTATTTTTCTCAAGAAACTTTTTTCGAATTTTGAATATTTACATTTTAGGCAAACGGGGTTCATTGCTAGTAATAACCAGGCTTGCATTATTTGGGAAAATGAAGGACGCCGTAAAAATAGTGATACTTATAGCAATATGGGCGTGACATTAATAGAAATTATGGACGACAAAATAGTTCTCCTCAGCGATTACTTTAAATTTGAAGTACCTCATTAAGCAGGATATCACTGTAATAAAAGATTTGGTGCTCTCTGGATATTGTATTTAATTTATACCCTATGGATTTCAAGATGCATCGCGACGGCAAGGGAGTGAATCCCCGGGAGCATAGATAACTATGTGACCGGGGTGAGTGAGTGCAGCCAACAAAGAAGCAACTTGAAAGATGACGGGTATAGATATTATCGCTACGCTCTTATTTTATTAGTCTGACTTGCAAGGCGAAGGTGAAACAGTGGCTATAAAACGGTGGTTATAAGCTGTTTCACCTTTAGTATCCGTTGTCATATGTAACGACATGGATGATTGCATATACCCTATGAATTTCAAGATGCATCGCGACGGCAAGGGAGTGAATCCCCGGGAGCATGGCAAACTATGTGACCGGGGTGTGGGCAAGTGCAGCCAACAAAGAGGAAACTTGAAAGATGACGGGTATATAACCGTTTCATGCAAAGATAACCACAACTGTTCTATTTCATTCCGCAAGAGAGAATAAGATTAATACCGTTCAATACTATCAATGATATTTCCGGAAATTGTTAACCACTACCGTATACCTGTAATGCAATGTGGTAGACCAATTTTACATGCTTACTACACACCCTAAGTATGTAGTAACAAATTTATGAAGTTACATAAAGCTAATATTCGGTTATTGCCATTGCAAGACTGTATTCAATATCTGCCATCTGAATTTGGCGTAATGTTTCCTGTTTAGGCCGGTAAGGTAACAGATATTCCTGACACTGTGGAAAAGCAAGACATTGCGGTATCGGGCAAGGAGTTGTGGTTTTTTCATTAATTATGCTGACACTATCAATAATATCCGGCCAATACCGCTGCATCTTTATTCCCCCGACGATTGCAGTCGGAGCCAACGGAAATAATAGTGATATATTTGTATAATTATCATAAACATATGCATTTTCCCACTGATGTGTATCTTCAAGTTGATATTCATTAAGTTTTCGGCTTTGTGCATGAGTTAATAAATTCAATAACCAAGGGTGTACACCAGGTTGCTGTCTGGCAAGTGTCTGCATCAATAAGATCAATATATCCAGTGGGAGATAAAGGGTTCTGGCGGCAAGAGAAAACCCCGATAACTGTTCCTGAAATGCCTGCAAAATAATATATGAGAGAGCCAGATTATCGGCATATTGCGCTAATTGTATGCCATGCCCAAGAACAGAGGGATAATACTGTTTATCTAATAATAAAGGAGGTTGACTGGAAATAATATAATGTTTTTTCTTTTTATTACGACTGAATATAGATTGTTTTATTAATACTCCTTCCTCATTGAGATACCACCAAGAATAAGGACGCCAGCCAAGATCACTAAAATTTGTGTGAGTCAGCACAACCCGGAGATGAAAAATTTCATGGTCTTCCTTCTGTTTGTCAGTAACGAATTTACTGACACCAGCCCGTGGAAAAAAGATATTAGGACTGGCATGGGGTAAAGTGACAAATATTTTTTTTGCACAGAGAAAACGTTTCAATGTTACCTCATTCCAACCTAATAAAGACCATATTTGATGTGATAATGTATCCGGCATGGTTGGAAAAAGCAGAGATTTTTTATTATTTATCTGTGAAATAACTAACTGACGATAAATTATATTATTCATGTTTTTTTATTCCTTTATAAGGTAAATCTCGCTGAGATAAATACCATTGCAAAGAAAATAATAATAAGATACCAACCACCAAGTAATAAGTAGTTTTCAGGGAAAAGAGTGATAATAATGCCCCAGCACCTAATGAAAACGTTATCTTAGACAATGAAGCAATGGATGTTCTTAGCATAATAAATTTGCCGACATCCTGTTTTTCAGGCACCTGGTTACATTTCACCTGGATACATATAATGTGACAGGTGGTAAACAGTATTACACAAAATAACAATGCAGCTACCAGATATTTATTCTCTGCTCCAGCCATTAATACAATTATGATTGCACTGATTAATAGCGCATGATTAAGAATAAATTTTTCTCCGACTATTTTTCGCGACAGAAGTAACCCAGAGATAAACCCCGCTATCATACAGCTAATATTGAGTGACGCGTAAAAATTCGCCCCCGATTCAGTAAGAATATCCGCCAGTGGTGGTAAAGAGGTATTAATAAATTGCAATGCACCACTGGCAGGAATCGAAAATAATAATACTTTTCTTAATTCCTGTCGGTTAAATACATGAACGAGATACGCCTTATCCAGTAGTTGTTTCTGTTTTTTATCGGTATGAACTGTTGTTGGTATCACTGATAAAGTAAAAGAAGTAAAAAAGCCGGTTGCTATTGTACTGGCGGCATAAAAAAAACCAGCAATAAATAAGCCTGAATTACCAGCATCCAATGTGAGAAATACTCCTCCCAATGCAGCACCCGATGTTTGCGAAATCTGAATATTTGATGCCGAAATTTGCAACATTTTACTGCCATCCTCCGGCGTAAAATTATCCCGGACAATACGGTTAACCGACGTTTTATTGAACATCTTCACTAGAGATAAAATGCTTTGTACAGTTACAACTGCCAACATGAGTAGTGTAGGTTGTGTTGATGAAAATAAAAAAAACAGTGGCAGGCAGAGTGCTGACAGAGTGAGGATGCCATTACTGACAGTGAGTTGCCGGACAGGGTTTTTAGTATCAGCAAATGAAAGAAGAAAAAACCCCATAATTGCGGACGGAAGATATCCTGCTATTATCGTGAGACTGACAGCTAATGGACTATGTGTGATTTGGAAAACCAACCAGAGAATAATCACACTTTGCATCCCCTCAGCTAAGGCAGAAAAAGCCGTATAAGTTTGGAACCCTATAAATTTTTTCCGCAATAACTGTTGATTCTTCATTGTACTTCTCTCTTAACATGCGTTGATGGGGAAGAGTCTGACAATTGATTAATCAAATTATGAAATTCAGCCAGACTTTGACATGAGGCGAATGCCAAATAGCGAAAGTCGTGAGCACCAGTACGTGTCATTTTATGGCGTGTTTTTTCTAATTCCGATACAGCAACAACATTTGGTAAACGTAATAAATCTGATGCTCTGAGCCTCTCGGGATAAACACCAATAACCCCAGAATAACCGTGATAATCCTGTGATGGTATATTATTAATTGGGCGCAGTAACTGGCTGTTAACAAAAGCCTGCCATAAATTTACTCCAGTAAAACGCAGTAGTGACTCAGCAACGCCAACTCCTGGTGGCCGTAGGCCAATTTCACCAAAAATTAATCGTTCACCCCGTCTGTAAACTTCCATATGAAAAACACCTTGTTTTAACGCTAATTTGGTAATGGCTCGTTGAGCCATAGAATAGGCTATTGAAAACATTGGATGGGATGAAGGTAGGTGAATACTTGCCCTTGTTTGACCTCTGGCACTGAGGATAGGAAGGCTGTAACAAGAAAGGCAGGCTACAGCGATCTCAGACAAATTGACGATACCGTCAAGATGGAATTCTTCTTCTATATCTATTTCTTCCTCAATCAACATTAATGTATCCAGATGAGTAAGTTTTTGATACAGCTGATCGACGGTTAGACGTTCAACATTCTGGCATGAAGAACTAGACAGCGGCTTAATAATAAAATGGGTGGCTGCTCCTTGGGTACATTGTGCAAAATTGTTGTAGAAATGACCGGAAAGCCAACACCTTGGGGCAGGTAATTCATCTTCAAGACATTTACGCATACGCCATTTATTGGTTACACATAACGCCTGTTCATAATTTAAGCCTGGCAATCCATAGCGACTACGGAGAAATCCAGCAAATGCCATGTTACTCTCTGAACTTGCAACCACATAATGAAAAGGCGTCTGATTCATTATGTTATCTATTTTTGCCAGCGTTTTCTCCTGTGAAGCAAAGTACACCTGCGGTTCAGAAACACGAATATAATCAATATCCTGATGTTGATTAATCGATTGTTCTAACATTATTTTGTGAGTATCCAGAATAAGGGCTCGTTCAGACATTATCATTCCCCCGTAAACGCAATAAGTTTATTGACATTTTCTACTAATGTGTAGTGATCCTTATGCGTGATAATCGCGTAGCCAGCACGACCATAAATACCTTGAGATTGCATCTGTGTATCTTCTGTCCAATCCAGTTCAACCAAATCAAAATTCTGGTAAAAAGACTGTTTTGTCAGTGAAACACCGTCAAAAGCACGTAATAGCACAACAGCAAAAAGCTGAGAAGGATATTCAAGCAGGTGGTGTTCATAAGGTAGCCCCAAAGAAAGTGTGGCATGAGCACTATATAGATCGACACCATAGCTCAGTTTTATCATTTCAGGTACCCAGGCACCAGCAGGTCTTAAAGCACATTCACTAAAAAATACCCCTTCCCCATTTTTAAAAAATTCAAGATGGAATACCCCATTAACGGCATCTAAACGTTCCAAAATACGTGGACAAAACTGATCAATTTGTTGGTAAATATCTGGAAAATCTCGACGTGATAGTATTTGTAAAGCCAGTGTTTTTCCTTCATTACATTGCATCACCGGGGTGGCATATTGGCTGATAGAGAACCAATGTAATTTACCTTCAGACCAAATCCCATCAACACAAAATTCATCAGCAGTGATCTTATTTTCCGCAACGTAGGCCACATTACTTAGATTTTTTTCATACTGTTGGAAATAAGTTTCATACTCTGATTCTGAGTTGATAGCAGTAGTAGCAAAAGAACCCATGCCATTAGCTGGTTTTATGATGAAAGGGGTACCTAACTCAACAACCAATTGTGAATAATCGTCATCACGGGTTACATACCGGCAATAAGCATGAGGGACAAGGTGTGCCAGCTTCTGTTTTTGTAAAAATTTATCCCGAAAATATAAAGTATTACAATAATCTTTAGGGCCAGGTAATTGCAACATATCGCGTAATACCGCCGCCGTAAATACACCGTCTTCGTTGCCTGTAACAATACCTATAACTGTATGTAAGGAAAAGTTTAATACACACCGAAGAACTTCTTGTGCATCTTCTAGATTTTTAACTATATAGTACCTCGTGCCATTAAGGGCAGGCTTAACTCTTTTCACTATATGAATAATCTGATATCCCTGATGGGCTAGAGCTGTCGCAATACCTTCACGATATCCTAATACAATAACCGTGTTGTTCATTCATTTTCTCCTGATCGCCAGATATAGAGATCGTGTTCGTTGGTATTAAAAGGGCCTAAATATTCAAATCCTCGTTGAGTAAAGAAATGAATATTCATCGCCAGTGAACGACGTAATGCAATAATAATAGGTAATTGCGCCTGCTGGACTGCTTCTTGGCAAATGATATTGAGTAATTTGCTGGCAATTCCCCGGCACCTGAATGCCGGTAATACAGATAAATAACTGAATGTTAAATTATCGTCCTCTTGCTCAATTAATACAGCCGCAACAACCTGATTATCATATTTAGCAATTCTCCAATAAATTAACTTCTCCATAATACTGACAGGCGTTTCATTCAGTGCTGTCGGCATAAAATCAGCCACAAATGGCAGATAAACGTCTTGCAAGAGTACCAATATTCCCTTGATATCTTCCTCAGTTGGTATAGAGAAGCTGATTGCTATTTCTGACATTATTCATTTCCAGAATTAACCTGCTTAACAACCATAAACAGTTGGCTTTCATATAAAATTGCCAAATTCCCCTCAAATTGATATTTATCCACCAGCATTTTTAATCTTTCGATAAATAACTCACCGTAGGCAGCTAAAGCACGTTGCACTTGAGTTGATGAACGACTCATCCCGATAAACGCTTCGCCGGGAATAGGTATACTCCAACGGGTATTGAGTGTAATATGGAAAGCATTTTCATGCAGGAATACCGTATTCAATTCCTGCGCATAATCAAAATCCCGATAGTGACGGCTATAGTTAGGACTTAATTCTTCCAGCAGATTTTCATACTCATTCAGAAATCCACTATTCCGGTAATCTCGGTTATTTTGCAGGATCGCTATGACGCCATTATCTGCCAGACTGTTTCTGACCAGATTTAATACCATTGCCCGATCCATCCATTGAAAAGATTGTGCTGCCATGATTAGGTCAGGATTACCCACATTGGCGAGATGCTGTTCAGCACTACCATGTAACCAACTGACCCACGGCAGTTTCTGTTTACCGGTGTCGATCATATCCTGCGAAATATCAATGGCAGTGTAATGGTGTTGCTGACCAAGCAAATTTGCCAGCCCTTCGAGAGCAATGCCAGTTCCAGCACCAATATCGACAACAGACAGTGCCTTGTCCTTAGGCAGCCAGTAGCAAATTTCACGGAAAAGTGCCTGCGGGTAACGAGGGCGATAACGATCATAACCTTTAGCCAAACCATCAAATTTTTCTTTATGCTGTGTCATATTATCCTCGGTTCTTTCTCTTTGGGTGATGGATTTTCGGGCAATTGATTAAAAATGTAATTGAGTCGTCCACCTGCGCGGACAACAGCCAACATTTGTTCGGATGGTGGATAAAAATCCGCTAATGACGTTTCAGCGATAAAACGGCCTTCGTTAATTAAACATTCAACAACTAATCCTTCACGAAAACCTTCAATGTCGGCTTCAATCGCTAACAAACCAAGATTCCATGCATTGCGGAAAAAAATCCGCCCGAAAGCAGGAGCAACAACCACAGGTATACCTACTGCTAATAAAGTACTCACCGCCTGTTCCCTTGAACTGCCAATACCAAAAATACCATTACAGACAATAATATCTCCGGGTTGAAGTGTAGAGACAAGCTCAGGAAACCGGTTTTCAAACAGATGAGGAGCCAGTTGAGCTGACTCTGTGTACATATGTTTATAACGTGCAGGGATAATATCGTCGGTAGAAATATCTCCCGTAATCATCCTGACACGTTGATTTTTGATGGAATCCCTTTTTACAAAATCGTTTTTTTGATCAATCATGCCATTCAAGCTCCGTAATCAGCGGCACCCTGCCATGTAATGCCACATTTGCTGCAACTAAAGGCGATGAGAGATAAATTTCCGCTTCAGCATTGCCCATACGCCCTTGAAAATTCCGGTTCATCGTTGAAAGAACCCTTTCCCCTTTGGCGGGAATGGTACCTTGTGTGCCAACACAAGCCCCACACCCGGGAGGAGTCACCAGAGCACCCGCAGAAACAATTTTTTCAATATAGCCACGTCGCATAGCTTCCAGATATACACGTTTTGAACCAGGCGTAACGATACAATGAACATCCTGATGTACGTGGTGCTTATCAAGGATTGCCGCTACTTCCGCAATATCTTCTAATCGGCTGTTGGTACAACTACCGATAAAGACATAATCTATCTTCTGCCCTGACAGAGTTTCCAGCGGCACTGCCTGAGAAGGGGAATGTGGCAGGGAGATATGCGGCGTCAGTCCTGACAGAGAAAATGTCAGATGATGATCAGCGACCTCTGGATTGATAGGCCGCATATTGGCTGGCCTGCCTGGCCCATCCGGCATAAAGACACATTTGGCACCAAGTTCAACACCCATACTGGCGAAACTGGCAGCAGAATCTAAGGAAAGTGTCTGGCTCCATTCCCCACATAGCTCCACTGAGCGGTATAAAAAGGGGGATTGCCCGAAATGTCGCAGTAAAGCGAGCATCACATCTTTAGTCCGCGTAGCCGGATGGGGTTGACCGGAAATACTCAAACTGACTGTTTCCGGTACCTTCAGCCAAGTCTGCCCAGTCAACATTGCTGCCAATACATCTGAAGCTCCCATGCCTAAAGCCAGTGACTGTACGGCCCCCCCTGTACAAGTATGAGAATCAGCTCCAATTACAATGTTACCGGGTTGAAACCACTGCTCTTCCAAGGCAATTAAATGGCTGATACCTTCACCTCTAACAAAAATATTGACACCAATCGACTTGGCAAATTCCATTGCTTCATTAACACGTTCAGCCATTAACCTATCGGGCACAATCACTGAATGGTCGAAAAAAAACCAATTTTTTCCGGGTGCAGAACCCGTTTCAGATTATGTTGGCGAAAAAGTTTAGCGATAGTCGGTGAATTCCCATCCTGAACATAAATTCTATCGACATCAACGGTGATCAGCTCCTTAGCCATAACCCTGGGTTTCTGGCTGTGTTCAGCAATAATCTGATTAGCAATAGGCTGTTCATGAATCATCATTCTGATGTTCCTTCTGCCTGCTGATAGAGTTCATGCAATACATGTGTTGGGATCCCGCCGGGATATTCTCCAGCTGCTTTTCGTACTAGCACCAGACAATATTCCAGTACCAGTGGATCTGTCTTTATGCTATCTTCTTCTAACATATTTTGTAAGATAGCCCGACCGGAATGCTTGCCGATAACCAGACGACGCTGACCGCCAACCTGCTCAGGCTCAAAAGGTTCAAATGTCTTGCTATCTTTCAGCATTCCATTGACATGAATACCGGATTCATGGGCAAAAACATTATCACCAACAATAGGTTGCCAAGGAGAAATTGTATGTTTACTGGCCTGAGCGACTTTCTGAGAGAGGCGGGTAAGTTGTCGAGTATCAACACCGGTATCTATCTGATGGAAATGTTGCAAAGCCATTACCATCTGGGCTAAATCTGGCATCCCGGCTCGTTCCCCCATCGCATTAACGCAGACATGGAAATAACGAGCCCCCACTTCAAGACCCGCCAGCGTATTGGCTACAGCCAGCCCGAAGTCATTATGGCAGTGACACTGCAAATCAATAGCTGATGCCTGACGAACAGCAGAAACCCTCTGTGCATATTGCTGGCTATTCAGAATGCCTATCGTGTCTGAAAGACGTAGACGGTCGGCACCAGCCTGCTCGACGGTAGCCGCGTATTCTTGCAAAAAACTGATTTCTGTCCGGCCGACATCCTCGGCACTGATTGAGACAAAAGCACCTTTATCTTTAGCGAATTTGATCATATCTCCGGCGGTCATTAACAACCAATCTCTGTCTTTGCTCACACTGTGTTTAAGATGAATATTGGAAGTCGGAAGGCCGATATGTATCGCCTTAAATCCCAGAGAGAAAGTATATTTAATATCTTCCAATACCCCCCGATTCCAGCCGATAATATTCACTTCATTCTTGCGTTCCAGCATCTCTTCTAATGCCAGAACTTCATCCCCTTTCATGGCTGGGATCCCAGCTTCTATCCACTTAACACCGGCGTCTACCAACGAATTAAAAATACTCACTTTTGTTTCTTTTGAAAATGCAACACCAGGAGCCTGCTCACCATCGCGTAACGTTGTGTCTTCCAGAATAATATTCTGTTGAATAGTCATAGCATCATAACCTTATTTTTTATTAATGAGTATTATTTAAACGTGAAATTTACTGGGTGGTTTGGGAATATTCAGCTTCTCCCTTAATGTTCCTAATTTATAATCCGTTTTGAACACGCCCAGTTTTTGTAATTCAGGTACAATATGAATCACAAATTCATCCAGACATCCGGGCATATAAGGAGGCATAAGATTAAATCCGTCACAGGCTTTTTCCTGTAGCCACTGTGCCATTTGCGCAGCAACTTGTTGGTAAGAGCCAATAAGAATTAAATGGCCTCTGGCAATAATGATTTTTTCGTATAACTGTTTAATCGTTAAAGACTCTGATCTGGCCATTTTTTCAATAATCGCCCGACGGCTTTGATTTCCATTAGAAACAGGAAGATCTGGCAGAGGTTGATTAATATCGTAGCCTGACAAATCAATACCACCGAGCAAATCAGATAACATGCTGAGACCAAATTCAGGGTGAATAAGCGCCTGCAAATCATTAAATTTATTTTTGGCACTCTCTTCATCAGCGCCAATAAAAAAGCACAGCCCCGGCATAATTAAAATATTGTTATAGTGCCTTTTATATTGACTGAGCCGGGATTTTAAATCGCTATAAAATGCTTTTGCTAAATTCATATCAGGTTGTGCGGTGAAAACTAATTCAGCCGTTCTGGCTGCCAGTTCTTTTCCTGGTTCTGAAGAACCAGCTTGTACAATAATGGGATGGCCCTGAGGAGGACGGGAAATATTTAATGGCCCTTTTACGGAGAAATATTGCCCCTGAAAATTTAATTCATGGCATTTTGATGGATCATAAAAAATACCACTCTGCTTATCACGTGGCAGAGCATCATCATCCCAGCTATCCCACAATCCAGTCACAATGTCCCAGGATTCAGCCGCCTGATGGTATCGTTCATCATGCTCAGGATGTTGAGCAAAACCGAAGTTTTTCGCTGCATGAGATTTAGATGAGGTCACCAGATTCCAGCCAGCGCGCCCACGGCTAATATGATCCAACGAAGCAAATTCACGGGCAATATTAAATGGATGTTTATAGGTGGTGGATGCGGTAGCAACCAAACCGATATGTTCAGTCACCATTGCCAATGCTGATAAGAGAGTCATGGGTTCGAATACGACTACCCGGCTACCATAACCCCGCTGATCATCCTGAAAAACCGAAGGTGTATCAGAAAGAAAAATTAAATCGAGTAAACCTTTTTCCGCTATACGAGCCATATTCAGATAATGCCCGATATCTTGTGCAACTTGCGGATTAACATCAGGGTGACGCCATGCCGCTGGGTGATGCCCAGTACCATAAGCAAGATAAGCACCAAGCACGAGTTGTTTCTGGTTACTTTCCATTATATTTTCCTTATATAATACCTGTCATCTTTCAAGTTACCTCTTTTCTGGCAGCAGTCACTGTTTTCATAAACACACGGTTATCTATGCTCCCAAGAATTCGCTCTTTTGTCACCACGATGCAATTCGGCATCCATAGGTTATATATATGTGTGAGAATATATTTTCTTGATAGAAAAATATTAAAATTCAGGTATCAAGATGCATAAGGAATAAGAGTGATGACTTTTTTTATACTTATGCAATCTTTCTCTACTTCCGCAGAGCGCCCATACTTTAATATTTCGTGAGATACATGCTCCATTGCTTTATAAGCCGCTCTGAGCATATGGTTGGCATAAATAATAATATTAAAACCTGCTTCACTCAGATCATGATGATAAGTTGCTGAATAAGTCGTTGGTACACATATTAGTGGTAATTTTGGATATTTCCTCCTGAATGACTGACTAAAATCAATAACTTCATCAGACGTATTCTGGCAGCTATGGATCATAATGCCATTAGCACCTGCTTTAACATAGGCATTGGCTCTCTCCAATGCATCTTCCATTCCGTAACCAGCAATTAAACTTTCCAGTCGTGCAAAAATCATTAATCGGCTCTTTTGTTGTGCCGCTTTACCTCTAGCTATTTTGTTACTGAATTCTTTAATATCAGCCAATTCTTGTTTAACGCTAGTGCCAAACAGAGAATTTCTTTTATTGCCTGTTTTATCTTCAATAATGACTGCATCAACACCTATCTGCTCCATTTTTCTGACATAATGGACAAAATGCTCAACCCGTCCGCCTGTGTCGGCATCCATAATAACCGGCATTTTAGTGAGTAATTTTATCTCATGAATATTTTGTAAACGACTATTAATATCCAATGTTTCATTATCAGGAATACCTTTAACAGCTGAGTCAGTTAAAGAACTTGACCAGATACCATCAAATTTATGGGTACAGCCATCATCATCTGTATAATTTGTATTTTTGATAATGAGTGCCGAAAGCGGGTTATGTGCTTCAATAAAAGTAAGCGATTTCTTCTCTTTGAGTAACTTCTTCAACATAAAACAACCTCAGTTTAAAAGCCAATCAGATCAAGATGCTATTTCAAATAGTTCAATGAGTATTACTGCCAACACTGCTTGGTTATAACTCTCTCTAAATGAAATTTAGGTGCCCATGTTCTCGCCCTGAGGACTTATACAATGAATTGAAAAATGAAAAAATAATAGTTAAATTTATGCAAAATACCCACTTTTAGTTAACTACAAATTAACATATAAATGCAATTTATCCGTGATAATCATCACAAAATAAAACAGGGGTTCAGATAATATTAACCCGGAGGTGATCTACATCGTTATAAACCCAGAGTTTATGCGGCTTTCAGCCACATAAACACTTATTTAAACTGCCGCCAGTTTAAATAAGTGTAACGCTTGTGAGAAAAAGATGAGAGGTTACTCCAATACTTGTACAATCGGGAACTTCCACCATATAGATTAAGAAATATTGTAAGCTGTCAATGTTATGAATAGAGATGAAACTATTCTCATCATCAAACAAAAATGCGACCCCGTTCAATCCAATCTATAATACGTTATTATCTATGATCCATTGGCTGCAAGAATTACACATCGGGTGGCGAACGAAAACTCCCGTGGCCTGAAAGGGAGAGCAAAATTGCGGTACATCTGCGCTCTTTTGGAAGCAGATATCGTTGGACACATAACCCACCGTCTGACAATGAAAGTGATCCGGTCTTTTATGTAGTAATCTTTAATCCTGAGTGGCAGGTTTACCCCTGCCACGTTTATTTAGAAACCTAAGCTATCCAGTAGATCATCAACCTGAGCCTGATTAGCAATAACACCCACGCCATTTTGATTCACCTGCGGACCATTTAGCAAACTGTCAGCTTCTTTCTTGGTTTTTATCACCTGATCAGCCGGCATGTTTTCCATTAATACCATCACCAACTGTTTTTCTATTTCCTGAATAACATCCATCATCCGCTTGATAACCTGACCGGTAAGATCCTGAAAGTCTTGCGCCATCATGATCTCCAGCAATTGAGCGTTAGTGAAAGCAGTATGTTCAGGTACCGTATTGAGGTAATTCCGGGTATCTATAACCAACGAGCGAGCCACAGGCATCTCAACTGGGTTTTCAAACCACTCATCCCAACGCTTTTTCAGTGATATTGCCGATGACTCTAACTCATTCTGACGAGGTTGCGCCGCTTCAACGCAATTAAGCGCCCTTTCCGCCGCCTGCGCTGTCATCTGCACAACATAGTCCAAACGTTCCCTTGCATCAGGTATTGCCTCAGCCGCCTGAGCAATAGTTTTATCCAATCCCAACTCACGTAAACTATCACGCAACATGCGCGTAAGCTGGCCGATACGGCTGATAATTTCACTGGCGCTAATGGTCTCATCCCTTGGCATGACTGGATTTACACTCATTATGTCTCCTTAGAGGCCCAGTTTTTCAAATATTTTGTTGAGCTTTTCTTCCAGAGTAGCTGCGGTAAAAGGTTTAACGACATAACCACTGGCCCCGGCTTGCGCAGCAGCAATGATATTTTCTTTCTTCGCTTCTGCGGTCACCATCAAAACCGGTATCTTGGCCAATTGGGCATCTTCACGAATGATTTTTAGTAACTCTAAACCATCCATATTGGGCATATTCCAATCAGAGATAATAAAATCAAATTGAGATGCACGAATCTTAGCCAAAGCTTCTGCCCCATCCTGAGCTTCTTCTACATTATTAAAGCCTAATTCTTTTAAAAGGTTACGAACAATGCGACGCATGGTTGAAAAATCATCAACCACCAAAAATCTCAGATCCTTATTCGCCATAAAAACTCCTTGAAATTAGTTACCAGTCAGCACAGAGCCGCTTAAAAAATATTAAATTTATACCCGTTATCTTTCAAGTTGCCTCTTTGTTGGCTGCACTCGCTCACCCCAGTCACATAGTTTGCTATGCTCCCGGGGATTCACTCCCTTGCCGTCGCGATGCATCTTGAAATCTTTAGTGTATATCCGACAGCCGTTAAATACGGACAGCTTGCCCCGAGCTTATTTTTGCCAGCATTCTCTTGCTCATTTTGAGTATATCCATGACCTCGTCCACCGCCCCCATTTGTATTGCCGCTCTTGGCATACCAAATACCACACAACTTGCTTCATCCTGAGCCAACGTGTACGCTCCCGCTTGCTTCATCTCCAGTAAACCCGCTGCGCCATCACTGCCCATGCCGGTTAGTAACACTCCAACAGCATTCTTCCCGGCAAATTTAGCCACTGATCGAAACAACACATCTACAGATGGACGATGACGATTAACAGCCGGTGCATCGGTGATCAGAACCTGATAATCAGCACCATTGCGACATAGTTCCATATGGCGATCACCCGGAGCAATGTAAGCATGCCCCGGCAAAATCCGTTCACCATTTTCAGCCTCTTTCACGGTAATTTGGCTAAGTTTATTCAGTCGTTCAGCAAAAGAACGGGTAAAACCAAGTGGCATATGTTGAGTAATAAGGAGTGCCGGGCTAGTGACAGGTAACGGTTGCAATAAATTCTTTATTGCTTCCGTTCCTCCAGTAGAAGCGCCTACTGCTATCAGTTTTTCACTGGATAACAAAGGCTTAAAACTTAAAGGAGCAGAACTTACCGGTGTGATTATTGGCACAGATAATTTAGCCTGTGCTGCTGTCCGTATTTTCTCCGCAATAAGTTCACTGTAAGCCAGCATGCCTTCACGAATACCCAATTGAGGTTTGGTTATAAAATCAACAGCACCAAGTTCCAATGCCCTTAATGTGATTTCAGAGCCTTTGGCTGTCAGAGAAGAGATCATAACCACCGGCATTGGCCGTAAGCGCATTAATTTTTCCAGAAAATCAATACCATCCATGCGTGGCATTTCAACATCCAGTGTGAGCACTTGTGGATTATGCTTTTTAATGAGATCACGTGCTACCAGTGGATCTGGCGCACAAGCCACTACCTCCATATCCGGGTGACTATTGATGATCTCTCGCATGATTTGACGCATAAGCGCTGAATCATCGACACAAAGAACAGTTATTTTATTCATGACCTCTCCTTGCCCGGCCTACACCGTAAACGGTCTGTCCTAGCAAGTAGAATTCCCGGCTTATTTGAGTGACATTTTCAGAATGCCCTGCAAAGAGCAATCCATCAGGTTTTAACAAAGCAACAAAATGGCGCAGTATCCGTTCCTGCGTCTTTTTATCAAAATAAATCATAACATTACGGCAAAAGATGGCATCAAACTTCTCTTCAAACGGCCAATTGGGATCTAACAGGTTTAGATGCTGGAATGTCACCATGTCAGCAAGTTGCGGCCGGACACGAGCATAACCCTCATAAGATCCAATCCCTTTAAAAAAGTAACGTTTTCTCTGTTGATCGGTCAGGTGACGCAATTCATCCAGTCGATAAACCCCTTTGCGTGCTTTTTCCAATACATGGGTATCAATATCACTGGCAATAATTTTTGCCCGGTGAAAACGCTCCCCTAAGACATCACTTAGTGTCATTGCAATCGAATAGGACTCTTCTCCTGTCGATGCTGCTGCACTCCATACCCGGTACGATCCATTCTTCTTACTTGCATGTTTAGCTAACAGAGGAAAATGATGCGCTTCCCTGAAAAACGCCGTCAGGTTAGTTGTCAATGCATTGATAAATTCCTGCCACTCCTCACTATTCAGATCATTTTCAAGAATGAACAGGTATTGCCCAAAATCACGTATTTCGAGGGTACGCAAACGCCGAATTAAACGGTTGTAAACCATCTCCCGTTTATGTGCAGCTAGCACAATACCCGCACGTTGATATATGAGCTGGCAGATGCGCTCAAAATGCGCATCTGACATGGTATAACGCTGAATCATGTGATGCAGTGGCGAAGATGGCAAACTTGTCACTGAAGCAATTAAATTTGATTTCATCTGGCCTCAGTGAGTCTGATTGACTGCCCCTTCGCTATCCGCAGACCTCAGCGTCAGTGAAAGTTCATTTTCAAGCTTATTTTCTGAATTATTGGGTAACTCAAATTGTGCCACTATTTGCACCAAAATATCGGCCTGATCTTCAAGTGCCGCCGCCGCCGCCGCTGACTGTTCAACCAATGCCGCATTCTGCTGAGTAACCTGATCCATCTGTGTAACCGCTTGTGCTACTTGATGAATTCCCCGACTTTGTTCATCAGATGCCGCAGCAATTTCAGCCATCAGATCCGTGACTTGGTTTACAGAAACGACCAATTCATTCATGGTCTTCCCTGCATGACTAACCAACTCGGAACCTTGGCTTACCCGCTGAACAGATTCACTAATTAATGTCTTAATCTCTTTCGCTGCTTCGGCACTTCGCTGAGCAAGATCCCTCACTTCACCAGCAACAACGGAGAAACCTCGGCCTTGTTCACCTGCCCGTGCAGCTTCTACTGCCGCATTCAGTGCCAAAATGTTGGTCTGAAATGCAATACCATCAATGACGCTGATAATGGCACTGATTTTCTGTGAGCTATTGGCAATTGCATCCATTGTTTCCACAACATCAACGGTCAGTTCGCCTCCTTTAGAGGCTGTTTTCGATGCAGATACCGCCAATTCACTGGCCTGGCGAGCATTTTCCGCATTCTGACGCACAGTTGCAGTCAGTTGTTCCATACTGGCTGCCGTTTCTTCCAGTGATGCAGCTTGCTCTTCAGTGCGGGAAGAGAGATCGGTATTACCCTGAGTAATTTCCTGAATACCGTTATACATCAAGTTAGTATTCTCTTTTACCAACGTAATGGAATTAACCAGTGAACGTTGCATTTCACGTAATTTGAGGAACACTTCACCAATTTCATCTTGAGTGAAAACAGAAACTTCTTTATTGAGTTTTCCTTCCGCAACATTCTGGAAGTGACTACGCATATTGGCAAAAGGTCTGAGCAGATTTTTTTTCAACCACCAATGAGCCGCCCAAGCAACAACCAGTACCATTAAGATCGCACCTACAAACATGGCAACTGAAATTTGGTAATAAAGACGACCATCTTGAACGGCGGTTGTAATCACCTCACCGATATATTGCATATAATGATTGAAATCAGATTCAAGCTGCTGCTGATACTTTTCTGTCGGCTGATCTAAGAATGCATCATAATTACCACTTTCTAAAAAAGCCGAGAGTTCTCTAAGCGCTTTGATATATTCCTTATAACTGGTTTCTACCGAGGCCAGCAATACACTACTACCATCCTCGTCATTCAATTTAGGCAGCGCAATAAACTCAGCAAAATGCATCTCAGCCCTATCTAAGGTTTCCTTAACATTAGCAACCATACTGCCAATATGATCCTCAGATTGTTGTAACGTTTTCCCTACAGCGATTCGATTAAGTGTATTACGCGATTGCAGCAGAGCTGCCCAGCTCAACCCTAAGGTATCCCTCTTCTGTGTTCCCAGATCAATCTGCTCAATATAAGATTGATCTGCGTGAATGATTCCAAGTGATAAACCACTTGAGATTATCTGCATTACACAAAACATCATCAGTAACAGATATAAACTGGTTGATATACGAAGCCTGCCTAACATGTAATCACCTCTGTTAACGGCTGCATGTGCAGCCGTAGTTATCGCTTAGTGTTTTAAAATGTTTCCCAATTAGCTTGTTCTTCCACATTGTTGGCTTTCTTCAACACCAGTGGATTCGATTTTGCAGGAGGAGTTTTAGCCACAGGCAAATGCTCAATTTTCATTTCGGATTGAGATTTATCGTCAAGATTCGGTAATTGGAACAAAGAAACTAGTTTCTTCAATCCAGCAGCTTGATCTTCCAGTGCAGCCGCCGCAGCCGCGGATTGCTCAACCAAAGCAGCATTTTGTTGTGTTACACGATCCATTTCGGAGATAGCCAGGCCAACCTGAGTTATCCCTCTACTTTGTTCATCAGATGCAGATGCAATTTCACCCATAATGTCAGTGACACGGGTGACTGAACTAACAATGTTATTCATTGTTTCACCAGCGCTCTCAACCAAGACAGAACCGGTATCTGCGCGGCTTACTGAATCTTCTATTAGTGCTTTGATCTCTTTTGCTGCCTCAGCACTACGCTGTGCAAGGTTACGTACTTCTCCTGCCACAACAGCAAAACCTCGCCCATGTTCACCAGCACGTGCTGCTTCCACTGCGGCATTCAGTGCCAAAATGTTAGTCTGGAACGCAATAGCATCAATAACACTGGTAATATCGGAAATCTTCTGAGAACTACCGGCAATTTCACGCATTGTCTGTACAACATTCGCCACGACTTTCCCACCCTGGCGTGCAACTTCAGAAGCACTATCAGCTAAGTTACTTGCCTGACGAGCATTTTCCGCATTTTGGCGTACAGTTGCTGTCAATTGCTCCATACTGGCGGCGGTTTCTTCCAAAGAAGCAACCTGTTCCTCAGTGCGAGAAGAAAGATCATTATTTCCAGCAGCAATTTCACTGGTTCCGTTATAAATACTTTCACTGCTTTGACGAACACTACTGACAGTAGTGATAAATTCTTTTTGCATATGCTTCAGGCCAACAGCCAACGTACTCATCTCATTTCTGCCTGAAACAGTCACATTTTGTGTCAAATCACCGGTAGAAAGTGCCTTAATATTCTCCAATAATTTGTTTAACGGATTCAGCAAACTATGCTTAATGCTAACCCAACTAAAAATCATGGCTGAAACCAGAATCAGCATGATAATACCCAACATAATCACCGCATTTCTGTAAGAGATACTGGCATCAAATACCACATCAGAATAGAGATGATCGTTTTGGGTCAAATAGAAGTTATATTCTTCCTCAAAAGCGCTCTGATATTTGCCCGTTGGTTGGTTGAAAAACTCTACCGCCCGATCATGTTCAAGCAGAACAATAAGTTCATGAAGCGCTGAAATATAAACATCATAGGCTTTTTTAAGGCGATTAAGACTTTCTGATTCATGAATAGGCAATTTAGCGGTCTGTTCGTATTGTTCAAAACGCTGCTCTGCGATAGAGAGGTTACTTCTGGCATCTGTCAGTAACTGCTCCAGTGTGTAGTAATTATCGACTCCCTCATCTTTTTTCATCATGTAACGAATGCCCGCACGGTTCAAGTTGTTACGGGCCTGTAACAAATTAACCCAAGTGTCATTCAAAAATGTCTGCTGTTCCCGCATTTTATCCAGTATTTCTAGATTTTCCTTGTTACTTTTCAACTCATGGAAGAAAAGTCCTCCGGATATAAATTGCAGAGCACCAAATAATATGATGACCGCCATCAGTCCGGTCACTATTTTCATTCGGTTAAACATGTTTTCCCTTTTTACAATAGATCAGCATGGCTCTGTTATCGGCATCATCAAAGGAAACTTTACTGGTCGTATAAAAGAAATTTGAATATTTTTTCTGATGAAATTAACGAGGGATAGATAAAAAGTAGCTGCCATCTGTCGATGTCGATGATGGCAGTGATATTTAATGATTAACTTTTGGCTACTGAATCTACCAGAGCCATCTCTTCACTGTTAAGCAGCTTCTCAATATCCACCAAAATCAGCATGCGATCATCAAGTGAACCCAATCCTGTTAGATATTCGGTAGATAATGTTACTGCAAATTCAGGTGCCGGACAGATTTGCTCAGCTTTGAGCGATAAAACATCCGAAACACCATCAACGACAATACCCACCACCCGGTTTAACAGATTCAAAACAATAACAACGGTATTATCATTATAGGTAACCGTTTCCTGAGCAAATTTAATTCTCAGGTCAATAATAGGCACAATAACGCCACGCAGATTGGTTATCCCTTTAATGAATGCTGGCGTATTTGCAATACGGGTAACCTGATCATAGCCCCGAATCTCCTGTACTTTCAGTATTTCGATACCATACTCTTCATCACCTAGGGTAAAAACCAAATATCCTTCCCCGGCAGTTTCTCCTGACAATTTATTAAACGCTTCTATGGCCGACATGATCTTACCTTTTACTGTGAGATTGACGATTTTCCATGGGGATTCCTCCCCATTCAGTGCTTATTTTTTGCTAATAACTCAGCTTTGTTGAGTGCCAATTGGTCATGATTGAGTTGCTGCAAGGCAGAAATATCAATAATCAACGCCACACTGCCATCTCCCATAATTGTGGCAGCGGAGATCCCGGGTACCTTGCGATAGTTACTTTCGATATTTTTCACAACCACCTGATGCTGCCCAACTAATTGATCAACCAGCAAGGCATAACGACGACCCGCACTTTGTACAATCACAATAATCCCTTTCGTCGGATCTGTTTTTGCATCAGGAATATCAAAAACTCGATATAACTTAATGAGTGGCAAGTATTCTCCTCTGACATGCAATAATTTTTCATCTCCCGCCAAGGGATAAATATCTTCTTCCTGCGGTTGAAGAGAACTTACTACTGCACTCAACGGCAAAATAAACACTTCGTCATTCACTTTCACTGACATCCCATCAAGGATTGCCAGTGTCAGAGGTAACAAAATCCGCGTCACTGTCCCTTTACCTGCCTGGAAGTTAATCTGGATTTGCCCTCCCATTTCCTGAATATTTCGCTTAACCACGTCCATTCCTACACCGCGGCCAGATACATCTGTTACAACTTCAGCCGTGGAAAAACCCGGTGCGAAAATCAACATCGCAACCTCTTCGTTACTCATGTTTTCACTGACTGATAACCCTTGTGATATCGCTTTGGCCAGAATCTTTTCACGGTTCAACCCGGCACCATCATCCACAACTTCAATACAGATATTCCCGCCCTGATGTTCAGCAGAAAGTGTCAAGTTGCCCATTTCAGGTTTGCCCACAGCAAGCCGAGCTTCTGGCTCTTCAATACCATGATCCAGACTGTTACGGACTAGATGAGTTAGCGGATCAATAATGCGCTCGATTAAACTCTTATCCAATTCAGTGGAACTGCCAACCAAAGTTAGATCCACTTTTTTATTCAGCTTGCTAGCAAGATCCCTGACTAAACGCGGGTAACGGCTGAACACATATTCCATTGGCATCATACGGATAGACATCACAGATTCTTGCAAATCTCTGGAATTTCTCTGTAACTGAACCATGCAATTTAGCAAATCGCCATGCAAAGTCGGCTCAAGAGCGTTACAGTGCTGAGCCAACATAGATTGGGTAATAACCAATTCACCAACCAGGTTTATCAGTTGATCAACCTTCTCAACCGCAACCCGAATACTGGAAGATTCTGCCCGTTGACGTGGCGATCCCGCCGGTGGTATCGGCGCAGGACGCCCGGCAGGCGGTGTGGAACCTTTTTCCGGTGCAGTTGTTTTAACGGCTTTAGCTGTATCTGTATCTGTATCTGTATCTGTATCTTTAACTTTGTCTTTGGGTTCAGCTACCGGCAAGAAAGTGATCTGTTCCGGTTCAATAACAAAACAGAGAACTGCCGTGATATCATCCTCTGTGGCTGATGTTACCAATGATGCTTCAACACTATCCCGAGTCTGTTCAGCATCATAAACCTCCCCCAGATTACTCAGCTCATCAAGCATCAGAGAAACTTCACGCTCTTTCAGACCAGAAAGATGAACCCGAACTCTACCTTGCTGATTTTCAGTCGCAACAGGCTCCGATTTTAATTCTGGCTCAGATTCAGGCACCTCTGGCATCACCGCATCTGTGGCAGACTCAACCCCGCCTTCATTCTCTCTCTGTACTTCCAATGCAAGCTGGCGCAAAGTCTCACAGATGTAGGTAAACGCACTTTCATCCGGCTCCTGAGAACTTTTATAGGCATCCAACTGTTGCTGCATAATATCTTTCGCTTCTAAAAACAGGTTGATAATATCAGTCGTCAGACTCATTTCATCTCGTCTGGCACTGTCCAGCAAATTTTCTAGAACATGTGTGGTTTGCTGTAGTTTGATAAAACCAAAAGTCGCAGCGCCACCTTTTATTGAGTGAGCACTACGAAAAATAGCATTCAATTGCTCCTGATCTGGCGCATCAGGATCGAGCTGCAATAGATGCTGCTCCATATCCTCCAGCAATTCGTCTGCTTCATCAAAAAAGGTCTGATAAAACGCGGTAATATCCATCGTTACTTTGTCACCTTGGTCGGTACACGATTAGGCTCAGCACTCTGCGACGCTGGTGCTGGCTGGGCCAATACTGTGATTTCATTGGACTGCTGTGTTGGCCTACTTTCAGCCGAATCCTTTCCAATCACCTCGTGAATTTCCTTACTATCATTAATAATCAAGGAGTCGCTGCCGGTGTTTTGCTGTTCAATCCGCTCTTCCGCTTGTTTATTGAGCACTAAGATACTGATACGACGGTTAACCGGTGCACTGGCATCTTCCTGTTTCAAACGAACCGTTGAAGCCATGCCAACTACCCGCAATATCTTTACTTCATCCAGCCCACCTATCAACAGCTCTCTCCTTGATGCATTCGCCCGATCTGCGGAGAGTTCCCAGTTACTGTAACCACGCTCACCATTAGCATATTTCAAGTCATCGGTATGACCGGATAGACTAATTTTATTGGGAATATCGTTCAAGATGGGTGCAATAGCCCGCAAAATGTCACTCATGTAACTTTCAACTTTTGCACTGCCAACCATAAACATTGGCCGGTTTTCCCGGTCAATAATCTGGATACGTAACCCTTCATCCATCATGTCAATCAACAGATGTGGACGTAATGCTTTAAGGCGAGGATCCGTAATGATCAATTGATCAAGTTGCTCACGCAGCCTATTTAATTTGCGAGCCTCATCATTAGCTTCAACGACTTCAACCTGACGCAGAATATCGCCTTCCTGATGAAGCACATCTTCCCCTCCTCCCGGAATAGGATTCGAGCTATCACTGCTACGCTCCCCTTTATTAATTGCAACTTGTAACGGGGTACGGAAATATTCTGCAATTCGGGTCAATTCTTGTGGGCTGGAAATTGCCAACAGCCACATAACCAGAAAAAATGCCATCATGGCAGTCATAAAATCAGCATAAGCAATTTTCCATGAACCACCATGATGTTTGATGCCATTCCTTTTACGTCTTTTTACCCTAATGACTGAGACGTTACGCGCTTTCATACCTGTTCTTCAGTTTCTTGCTGAACAGGTGCTTTTACCCGGCGAACATGTTCTTCCAATTCAGTGAAAGAAGGGCGATCTGTGAGGTAGAGTGTTTTACGACCGAATTCAACCGCAATTTGTGGAGCATAACCATTCAGGCTGGACAATAATGTCACTTTAATGCATTGCATCATTTTAAGATGTTCACCGCTGCGCTGACGTAGCAATGTTGCCAATGGCGAGATAAAACCATATGCCAGCAAAATACCGAGGAATGTCCCAACCATTGCATGAGCAATCAGCACGCCAAGTTCTCCTGCCGGGCGATCTGCCGACCCCAAAGCATTAACAACCCCCATAACAGCAGCGACAATACCAAAAGCAGGAAGAGAATCTCCAACCATCATCAAGCTGGTTGCCGGAATCTCGCTCTCCTGCTCATAAGTTTCGATTTCTTCATCCATCAAAGCTTCAATTTCATGGGGATTCATATTGCCACTCACAATCAATCGCATGTAGTCAGTGATAAAATCCATCAAATGCTTATCCTTAAGCAAACGCGGATACTGGGTGAAAATATCACTCTGCTGAGGATGTTCGATATCTCGCTCTAATGCTAAGACACCATGCATGCGGGATTTTGCTAACAACCGAAAAAGCAACGCCATCAGATCCATATACATCACCTTGTTATATTTAGATCTACGCATGACCTTTGGCAAAACACGTAATGTTGCCTTAATCGCTTTTCCGTTGTTACCAACAATGAAAGCACCGATACCAGCACCAGTGATAATTAAAAATTCAGCGGGTTGATAAAGTGCGCCTAAATGACCACCTACAATCAGGTAACCACCGATTACCGCACCAAAAACTACGATATATCCTAAAAGTACTAACACGCGATATCCTTTAGCTAAGCTGGTGAGCGGATGGGAAGTTAAGCAGTTTGAATCCAGAATGGTTGTGATTTCAATACAGGTTACAGGAGGAAAAAGTAAAATCTGTAACCTGTAGGAATAATTTTCCCATTTAAATTCACACTGCGTGCTGAGCAAGTCCATCCAGCAGTTGTGAATTAGTATCGGCAGACTCAGAGGAAAGTTTACGTTTTTTTACTGCACGTGATGGCGGTTGGCAAAGGCTACAAACAAAGCTATTCACAGGTTGATGAGCATGAGTAATAAAAGTTCCACCACAAGTCCGACATTGTGAAGGTTGCAACATGCCACTGTCCACAAAACGTACCAACGTCCAGGCACGAGTCAACGCCAAAACCGGTGCATCCCCTTCAGCAGGAGGACATTGTTCAAGATAGAGTCGATACGCTTTAACAACAGCCTCTACACCTTCACAATAACCACTCTTGAGTAAAAAACGATAGGCATTATAGAACATCGATGAATGAATATTCTGTTCCCACGTCATAAACCAATCTGTTGAAAAAGGCAGCATCCCCTTGGGCGGAGGACTCCCTCTCAATTCTTTATAAAGCTTAATTAGTCGCCCTCTGCTCAATTGTGTTTCACTTTCAAGCATTTGTAACCGTGCCCCCAAAGTGATGAGTTCCATCGCCAATTGTATATCCTTAGCTTCTTGAACTATACTTTTCTCGGCCATCTCTTATGCTCTTTTTTTCACTGACGTATCGTCTTTTTTCGAAAATAACTTCTGAAACAAATGAGTCGATAACAAAATGCCTGTATGTATTTGTTGTAAATCATCCACTCGAGATTCCCTAGTAAGCTGCTGAATAGTTTCACTCTCTTCGAACCGGAAATTACAGACTAATTGATTAGTCTCAGCGAGCTTGACCAACTGAGGTAATGTCAATTCAGACAACGTATCAGCCATAGAATCGCTAATACCTAAACGGAACATCGCTGACGCTTTTTCATGGTTAATTAATCGCTGAGCTAAAAGCAAATACGATAAATTTATGTCATAAATATGTTTGAGCAATTCAACCGTACTCATTTCTCTATCCCGTCCGATTACATTAAAAAATCAGTTAAGTGTTCGAAAAACCACTCGTGACAAAATTCCTAAAATAGCTTAGGGATTAATAATCTCTTACATAACTAAAATATACAGGCTTAGTCAGAGCAGTAACCATCCTTTGTATTACTTTTGATTCATCCAACTTCAAAAATATTACGGTAGTGAGATGCAAAAGTATTATTGCGTTACCTGATATAACATTTTTCATTGGCGATTAAGAATATTCTTAATGCAGAACAACTTTACTCCTGAATCATCAACTTATACAACGGAAAGAGGGCGCAATTTTAAATACTATGTGACATAACTCACAAAAACAAGGGCTTTTAATATGCATTTAATCGATGAATTGCTCATTAACTATTCAAACAATTAAATAAAATCCGAATTCTCAATTTTAATAAGTTAAATTATCTAAATAAAAATATTAGATATATTTTTTGATTTTATACGATCTATTAAACTTATAAATTTAAAATAACGATAAAAAATCCTATCTTGAGTCAAACTAGCACTAAAAAAGACAGTTTTATCCCTGAGTAATAAGTGTAAACAATAATCTTATTCTGAGATCCGGCATCTCCACTTGTACGATAAAACAGATTGAGTTTATGTAAAATTTAGTTGCAAAAAAGATACTGGTATGATCACTTTTCGTTTAGATTTGTGCTTTTTTTAAGCAAAAGGCTTAACTAAAAATGCATACCACCATGCAAAGATAACACTAACCATACAAAAATAGCATAAAATACAGTAAGATAATGAATAAAAAAACAACTATAACAACATTTTATTGATTGCATAACAATCAATATCCAGCCTAGAGATAGCCAGAAAAATCGGTCTATTTCGACTCCTGACAACCCAAACCGCAGCAAAATTAATTAGAAAAATTTATCAAAAATTGTATCTCATGATATAATAATACGCAAAACCCCTCTATCAACTACTTTATCTTTTTCATCTTTAGTCTTCATACTTCAAATTAATCATTAATTAAATTCACACATGTTCAATATATATATTTCAAATACATTAATAATTTTAAACTAATTAAATATGATTTATTATCCTCACAATCTACATTTAAAGTTCTATAAGAGATACAATTCCAGAAATAAAATTCCCAAACTACATAAATATATAACCCTATTAAATATCTATCATAAATTAAATTACCACCCTTTATATAATATAAAAAATGAATAATACACACATTAATATTTAAATAAAAAATACACGATATTTCCGAATTCATATTCTTATGATACAAATCAAGTGAAATATTAAAAGTCATTTTTTCCATTTTTCATTATTTCATGTGATATTTACGATTATCATCCCAAAAACATTATTTATACGTATAAAAAACATAGCTAATGATGTCATTAATATATATCATTAACGTCATTTTCTTAAATGATAAGAATAGATAAAATAATTAACTCTACAGGAACAAAATAATTAATTGAGATTTACCGTATAAATAATTAATAGAAATAGAGATAAAAATCAATATCATTTCCCACCAGAATAATGAAATTAATAATCATTGGTGATATAAATATCCTGATATCCATAAAAAAGATGAAAAAAATAGGGTTTTGATAAGAAATTTACTTTCCCATATAAATAATAGTGATAATTTTCCAAGTAATTATAACTCTTCATCAAACATGACAGTTAATGCAACAACCGATTACAACCTAACCTAATCACAGAAACACTCTCAGAACGAAGACACTAAACCCAATAGTTCATCAAACAAGAAGAGAATATGGCTATCGAGAATCATTATCAATTATGTAATCAATAACACTGGAAATGTATCTGTTTTTTGGATAAAACACATCCTTTATATGCACAATATATAAGCAAAAGATATCTGAAAAAATAACAATTCAATACACTAATCTGGCTAAAATAAAACCTGACGAACGAAATTTTTCACTAAAAAATTATCAATATCAACATATATATCTATAAAATCAAAATGAAGTAAACTAGCTCTGCCAGTACCACAGAATATTCAACATTTTTGATACCTCATTTATAATGATCTTCTCAGGAACTGTTTAATCCATTTTATCTCAATGTAAAAAACCAAGAAATATCACACATCAGATCTTGTACTAGTAAATGAATATTTTGCGCCAAAAAGAATGGAATAAAGGCTCTGGTAATCAACATTGAAAAAACATTGCAAAGTTCAAACTTGCCGTTATATTCAAGCACTTGATAATACTTCCACTCGCCTCTCTTCTCTTAACGGCCCTTCATTTGACACCCCTAAATTCTTATCAAGCCTAGTAATATCTATCGCTTTTTTTGCACTATCTGTACCTTTACTAGCAAAAACGCCTACACTAGCGTATCTCAATACCACAGCACCATTAATGTTATCATCAAGAAACCAACTGTATGCCCATTCTTTTGCAATACAAGATTTTTACGATGCACAGTTTGCTAAATACCAATCTGATTTCATTTCTCAAGATTTCAGTCACCATCAACTCTGTTTGTTAGAATGCTAAAATAACTTTGAATTCTAACCCTACATCATGGCAAATCCTGACAGTAATAGCAGAATTATCCTCGGTAAGAACTCCTGCTGCTGTGTTACTCTTTCTTAATACAGAAATAACAGGGACCACACTCCCCTCCACGGGATCAAGGAAAGTTAGCAACTCCTGTAATATCATCACGCTTTCATCACCATAAAGATGACAAACGTTTTTACTTTATCATCGGATAAATATCGAACTGTTAAATTAATACTCTAAGATCTTGTCTGATGGTAACCATCAGCTACTTCCATTATTTTTTCACGACATTCTCCATCAAGCAGAATTATTATCTATTTTACTCTTATATAAGAACAAACTTAGATCACTTCTTCTACTTACCCTTTGAAAATAATTGATATTTTCACTGAAAATTCTGAGCAATAATGAGCGGCTGATGGAGAACCAAATTAAATATCAACTCATCAATTTTTCTGTACCCGCGTATGATACCGATATCAGGTTTACCACGACTAAATTCTGATATGAGAATAGCAATGTTCAACAGTCAATCCAGTGACAAAACCAAGGCTAAAAATACCGCATTGAACGACTTTTACCTAGAGAAGCTATTAATCAACAATACCATCCGAAACTATTGCTAGCATAAAGCAAATTTGTAATCAACTTGGTTTACGACTAAATGTCAGATGAAATCTACATCAACTATAGATTTAATTGTAACAACAGTAACTATTTGACCAGTACCATTTCGCATATCTGCCTCAAATATACCTATGGATTTCAAAGGTGCATCGCGACGGCAAGGGAGCATAGCGAACTATGTGACCAGGGGTGAGTGAGTACAGCCAACAAAGAGGCAACTTGAAAGATAACAGGTATAGCAGCAAGAACATCCTCTCTCTTGGTACAAGATATTCGATCAGTCATTCTTAGTACCAAGATCTGCAAAACTACAACACAGTACTGTTACCACCGTTCTAATCACAAGCTTCACCGCTTTGTTTATAATTTATCCCCTTGCCAGAATCACCAACATATCAATAAAAGCGTTACGGGCGAAATATTCACCTTAATTATTCGGAAAAATAGTGCTAAATAACTGCTTAATTAACGTTGCCTAACCGAGGAAACACACCATAGGCAACGTTTTGTTTGTTTCTTATGACGAAACACCATTCGTCAATGGTGATTCCTTATCAAACTAGTGATTGCTGTTTTACACAAAAGATTTTCAGATCGGTAGTTCAGAAGCCATTTTCCAGTTTATTGAGCTAACGCTCTTTTCCAGACTTATACGACAAACAATTGCTTCTATCTCTTTTTGCTCATCCAGTGTTGCTAACACTTCAACGCACACTTCAAATTTTCCAGGTTGAACTTTATCAGCGAAACTCAATGATTTTAACCTCACTGCTACTCCATTGAGCGCCTGTAATACTAACGTTCTCACCAGAATTTCGTCATCACTGTCACACACTACGTGAATTTTATAACACTGTACTTGATCAATGGCCTGCTGCCTGGGTTGTAAATTAATACGTTGAGCTGCTTCACGTAACAATATATTTGCGCAAAGAATAATGGCAGTTGCTATCGCAGCTAGCCAATATTGGCCAAGGCCACACAGCACACCAATTCCAGCAGAACACCATAAGGTTGCTGCGGTATTTAATCCACGAATGTTCATACCTTCCCGCATAATGACACCCGCACCAAGGAAACCAATGCCTGAAACAACTTGTGCAGCAATACGACCCGCACTATCGGGTGAAGTTGTTATTGAACTAAGGATAAAAACTGCTGCACCAGTCGCAACTAATGCATTGGTTCTTAAACCTGCCATACGTTGACGCCATTGGCGCTCAGCACCAATTAATGCACCAAAGCACATAGCCGATAATAAATGAAAGACAAAAGGAGTTATTAACATGACATTCTCCATACAACCAAATGGATAAATAATCATGTGCATTTATTTTGCACACAGAAACGTATGCTGAATGTTTAATTCAGCCCTATTTTCTGTCTATACCAGGAGGTAACAAAGCGTAAATATATAACAGCATAATAAAAACCCAATATACTATCCCGACTACTTGACTAACTGCCTATCTCAATAGGCTCTAAGTATCGGATAACACCATTCTTTGAGTAAGTACAGCTCAGATATTTTGAGTGGTACTGCCCGCTTTATTTGGCAAGCAGCAGATCGGAAGGAAATAAATAGCTTGCCGTTTTATTGTCTATTTAACTGAAAACTTTGACTATCCAATGACTATCTCTCCAATAAAATTTGTACGAAGTATAATCAGGAGTAATTAATAAGTAAAGAAAGATATGGCTTTAGCAAAGAAAAAGCCCGTCATTATAGAAAATAGTGACGGGCTTCAAAATCATCCAAGCAATCAGATAGCCATTACGTTTGCTGCAGCTGGACCTTTCGCACCATTTTCAATAGTGAATTCTACGTTCTGGCCTTCTGCCAAAGTTTTGAAACCGTTACCCTGAATGGCAGAGAAGTGAACGAATACGTCTTTGCTACCGTCAGCTGGGGTGATGAAACCGAAGCCTTTAGACTCGTTGAACCACTTCACTTGACCTTTCATTTTGTCAGACATTGTGACTTTCCTATATATCAAAAAAATTTTGCCACCATTGGGCATGTATTGGCCAGTTATATCAGCTATTACTTATGGAGGCACTAAGAAGGAAACGCGTCAACAAAGGCTATCTGGGGATAACACTTACACATAACTCATTAACTCAAGATGTCGTACATAAAGTAGGTCTGTTTATCAGGCCGGCTGCATTAACTCATGATAGAAAAGGAATAGCAACCTTTTTATGCATAGGTGTTTTAAAAAAAATATTTATGCTCATTATTAAAGCAATAATTAACAAACAATGCCATTAGTTATAAATTTTTTTGATTTATTCAACCTTTATCTTAATGAAAGCATTAGAGTTAATCTTAGTCAATAACAATTGGCTGATTAAAATAAAACAACTGATCTACGTAAGATTACCTCCCCCATGCTAACCTTAAGAACAATATATTTATGAAAATATTTCACTTTTCCTTTGCTTAATCAGGTCAATATATGAATATCATTAAACAGATACTGATTCAGGATCTTGAACGAATCAACATCGAAGAACAACGTGATGGTAAACCCCGTTTTAACAGCCAATTCATCAGTAACCATCCTTATCTCTGCCTGGCTATGCTTGTATCCTATCTGTTTCTCGCTGCACTTATCTGGTACGCCCCCTATTTTAGTTTACTTTCACTGCTAGCTTTTACAGTACTCTTCATTATTATGTCGGCGGTTTTATTACTCGAAATCAAACCTGTGTATCGGTTTGATGATATCGGCGTACTTGATCTACGGGTATGTTACAACGGCGAATGGTTCGTCAGCGAAAAAATCTCAGACTGTGCAATCAAAGAGCTTTGTTCCCACCCTCATGTTCCATTGACAATAAAAGATGAAATCAAGCGCATTATACAAATGAAAGGTGAAATTCATTTTTATGATGTTTATATCATGGCATTTCCTGAACAATCACATATAGCAACATCGTTACCGATGATGCATAGCCGATAATGAACAAAAGTACTCAATTTCAGTAAAATAGCATAGTTATAAGACAATGCGCTCATATGGCAAGCAAATAACAAACTAGTAAGCTTTTTTGCGTTGACAGCTTTTCAATTGATCGCTAATATTCGCCCCGTTCTCAAGAACGATTCCTCCATAGTTCAGTCGGTAGAACGGCGGACTGTTAATCCGTATGTCACTGGTTCAAGTCCAGTTGGAGGAGCCAAATTCAAGCCTGGAGATGCTAAAGAGAATCGCTAGGACGCATGAAATAGCCAGTATACAAAAATATGGCTAGCGTGCAGAAAAGCCCAATTCTTATTGGGCTTTTTTCTATGTAAGCAACAGCACATTTGCCAGCACCAAAATAATCAGTCCAGAACTACCTTATAAACCTTCTCTTTAGATTTATGCAATACATTCACTTCACCAACAAATGATATTTCGTAGTGAATTTTTACCTGACCATTACCTATATAATTAAAGAAATCAACTCCACCCGGTTGACCATCAGCATTTTCTTCAGGCTTAATTACAGCTAACCGGAAGATATTATCTTCACTACCTTGTAAAGAATCTATCTTTAATACTAATTCCCCTGTATCTCGATTGTCAGCAGAATACCCTCTTATATGTACTGTACCTTTTTTCAACTCCTTATCTTTAAGTTTTACATCGTTGACCAAAATATTGATATCATAATCAATAATACTCTCACCAATCGGTCGACCCCTATTTTCATCATACTCTTCAATATAAGGCACTTCTAAATCACGACGCACCTGGACTGTTGCAGAATCTTTATCAAGCTCTACAAGTACACGTTGAATAGCAGAAAATCTAGCAGTACCGCTTTCGCTAATAGTATAATAAAGGCTATCATGTTTACCTTCAGTAAGAAGATCATTTTTCACAGGCAAACTACGAATATCACCGCTATTTTGTACACCAGGAACAACTTCAACATTATCATTATCAAAAACAAATTTCAGTTCATATTTATCTAAAATATTGGAATCAGTAAAAAGTACTCTAACTCCTGCTTTTATATCATCACCGCTAATAACATTATCATAATGTGCCGGATATACAGGTGCTGCCAATCCTACTGACTTTAGTTTAAATCGACTCAGAGCGGCTTTCGCTACCACACCACCACTCGCATCCGTTACTTCAGCATCAAAACCGATTGTAGCATTAACCCTCTGATCTGTCTTGATTTTCACTAATATTTCAGATGATCTACTAATGGGATCAAATATGTTATTGTTATTTACGATTTCATATTCGCCCTCATTCAAGCCATTCACCACGATTTTACTTTTGTAATTTTCTAATGATGCAGAACCATCATCATCTTGTAGAACTACAAACAATCGTAATGGAACGTTAAACCAGTCTTTATGTGAAACCCAGTTAGTTACATCAGTATTAATTAAAAACTTCATGACTTCTCCTCATCTATTCTATAAAAATCACCAGAAAATTAGCCACTCTTTTCGGGGAAATATTATTTACTTATTTTATATTTAAAATTATTTTCACCTCCTTACCAATTATTTAATTTAAAATACTTCCTGAAATAGTTATTATTCACTTCATTGCATTTTATATGCCTATACAAACATATTATTAGATCGAGAATATCTTAGTATACTAGCAGAAAATGAGATTTCATTATTAATGGCAAACTCTTTACCATTCGTTTTGGCGTGAATTAACATCATGTTTGCCAAATCAGAGATCAAATAACAAATTACTTTTTCAGTTAATAATTATAGACGAGTAAATCCGCTAATAAATATCAAAATACAATAAGTGATCTATTAAAACAGATAAAATAGGAAAATTACCATGAAATATAAAAATATCATAAATAACACAAAAATAAAATTATCTAATATATATTTAATTATATTTTTAATGCTCATGATTAATTATTTCCTAAATAAAAATATAGATGATATTTTCACCCTCTAATTATCATGGATAAATATCAGTTAACTCTCGCATTCCTTGAGCTGAAAATTTAATTGACCAAAAAATGGTAAAAAATATCATTATTGAACATCAGTTAACCAATCAAACTCAATTTTTAATTTTCCCCTTTGACAAGCCCAAAATACCCAGATATTATTCGCCTCGTTGTCAAGGACAATTCCTCCATAGTTCAGTCGGTAGAACGGCGGACTGTTAATCCGTATGTCACTGGTTCAAGTCCAGTTGGAGGAGCCAAATTCATAAGAAGCCCGCCCGCCAAGTGCGGGCTTTTTGCATTCCTAATTCCACCAATTGCTTACAACATAATATAACAATTCCAATCAACCCGTTTCCTTCCATACCCTATGGATTTCAAGATGGATCGCGACGGCAAGGGAGTGAATCCCCGGGAGCATAGGTAACGATGTGACCGAGGTGAGCAAGTGCCGCCAACAAAGAGGCAACTTGAAAGATGACGGGTATATAGCATACATCTCCAACAAATAAGCCTTATTCGGCATAAAAATAGATCAACAAGTTCAGTTTGACAGCAAACAGATCATTTTTGTTATTTTCTGCTTTGACAAAGCAAAAGCATATCGTTAATATGCACCCCGTTGTGAAGGAGTTCCTCCATAGTTCAGTCGGTAGAACGGCGGACTGTTAATCCGTATGTCACTGGTTCAAGTCCAGTTGGAGGAGCCAAATTATGAAAATCCCGCTTAATGCGGGATTTTCGCTATTCTGACTTCTCTACTTAATTCTCCCAACTATTTACTCACAACATAAGCACGGTAGTTCTATTCAACTTACGTTAGTGGAATAAAATTCCATCAAATCTCAAGTGATTAGCATAAAAATATAACAACAAGTGCATTTTGCCCGCAAACAAACTTTTTTTATTGTTTTCTACTTTGACAAAGCCGAAGCATATCACTAATATACGCCCCGTTGTGAAGGAGTTCCTCCATAGTTCAGTCGGTAGAACGGCGGACTGTTAATCCGTATGTCACTGGTTCAAGTCCAGTTGGAGGAGCCAACTTCATTTATTTTTTACCCTCATATTTCATTTTTCCTTTGTTATAAGAAAATCCACCTCTGACTACCCTAACCTAGTTGATTTGGCTGAATTTTTTTCTAAAAATTATATTCATTAATAGCTATTCAACCATTTTAGCTTTATCATCCATTCCCGGCCTGGATATGCTGAACTCAGCATCTTCATTCCTATCATATATACTGGAGCCGGTTTCTCATGACCACTGAATCATACACAATAAAAATCCGCCGCCCTGATGACTGGCACATCCATTTTCGTGATGGTGAAATGCTAAAAACTGTCGTTCCCTACACCAGTCATTACTTTGGCCGAGCTATCGTCATGCCTAATCTGCTTACGCCGATTACAGAAGTGGTCAATGCCAAGGCTTATAGAGGCAGAATACTGGCAGCTATTCCCAAAGAAGATAATTTCCAGCCTCTTATGACTTGTTATCTTACTGACACGACTGAAAGCTCTCAGATAGAAATTGGTTATAAAGAAGGCATTTTTACCGCTTGCAAGCTCTACCCTGCCAATGCCACAACCAATTCAAGTCACGGCGTCTCTGATATAAAGAATATTTATCCACTATTAGCCGTGATGGAAAAACTGGGGATGCCTCTGCTCGTCCACGGTGAGGTTACTGCTTCTCATATTGATATTTTCGATCGAGAAGCCCGTTTTATTGAACAAGTCATGGAACCACTACGTAATCAATTCCCAGCACTGAAAGTTGTGTTTGAACACATAACTACCAAAGAAGCCGCACAATATGTGCTGGAAGGCAATAACAATCTGGCAGCAACATTAACTCCACAGCATCTCATGTTCAATCGCAACCATATGCTGGTTGGTGGGATTCGGCCACACCTATACTGTCTGCCTGTGCTAAAACGCAATGTGCATCAAGAGGCTTTACGGGCAGCCGTCGCCAGTGGCTGTGATCGCTTCTTTCTAGGTACAGACTCAGCACCACATGCACAACAAAAGAAAGAATCCTCTTGTGGTTGTGCCGGCGTCTTTAACGCACCATCAGCGCTACCTGCTTATGCAACAGTGTTTGAGGAGATGAATGCATTACCGCATTTTGAAGCTTTCTGTTCACTTAATGGCCCTAAATTTTACGGACTACCTGTCAATGAAGGCTTTATTGAACTAACTCGCAAACCTTCTACCGTCATTGAACACATTGATTGCAATAATGAAAAACTTATTCCATTTTTGGCTGGCGAAGATGCCCGCTGGGATGTGAAAGTAACAGACTGATATAACATGGGGATGGTCATCATCCCCATTAATTTACATAGTTACCAACACACCAACTCATAATTCCTAACAAAAAACCTTCTTACTTTCATTAAAAAGCATATACTAACTAATGACTCATTCAGGAATGAGGTAGTTTGCTCTTAGTCAATGATATTAATAAATAATGCAGTGATCTGATTAGGAGGTTTTATGGGCAGTAAAGATGAAGTTATTCAAACGCATCCTGTTGTAGGCTGGGATGTCAGTACCGTCGATACATATGATGCAGTGATGCTACGCCTTCACTATTTGTCCTCCCAAGATCAAACACCAGAACATGTCATGGTAGATCGAACCTTATGGTTGACAACTGACATTGCAAAGCAATTGATATACATCCTCCAGGCAGGAATTGAAAAGATCGAATCTTCAGAATACAGCGATCTAAACCATACAAAACATTAATAATCTTAAACCCGGACACCCGTATAAATGGGTGTCCGGTTAGGAGACGCATCGATTCATCTCAAAGATTTTGTCTGGAATACCATATCACTATATAATAATTTCGGATTAAGCTAACTTAACCATCAAATTTGCCGAGTTGACTACTGATAGATGGGGCGTTTATTGTGAGTTTGGCCAAACAGGAACAGGGATGTGCAATAATGAAAATCTTAATTGTTGAAGAGTGCTATTATACCCGTTCAGGTATCAGAGAGTTTTTAAAGAAAAATGATAATGTCGAAGATCTTGAAATTGTTGACTCACCTTCAATTAATGAGGCGATAAATATTGTAACTCATTTTGCTCCTGATATCGTTTTAGCTAACTTGACACATTATTGTCATCATGCCAGTTACTGTTCTGATTTACAGAAATTTATAACTCTTACAGATAACACTCGTATTTATATATACCTTAATAGCGCCTATCCTTATTGTGACAATTATATTACATTGAAAGATAATGCTGTTATTCTGGCAAAGAGAAATCTTACCTATCTGCTTAATAAAATTAGCAAAACCACATTGCAAGAAATTCAGAGACACAGAGCAACAATCGACCAGTATTGCTCTATTTTCAGCCCTCAAGAGCATAAAGTTATCGATTACTGGATGAAAGAAATCCCTAATTACCAGATATCCCAAAAGTTAAAAATCAGTAATAGCACAGTCTATTCTCATAAAAGACACATTACTGAAAAAATCAATGTGCGTAATAGAATTGAACTCTGCTTTATTTACAATGTATTTAAATATCTCTATTAATCAAATCAACTGGCACATTGATCTCTGTGCCAGCGATTAATCACGTTATTCAACAGACTGTAGTGAAGTACTGTTCAACCCATCCTGTAGACGGTGCCGGGATTTATTAAATATTTTTGCTCCATTTTCACGACCAGCACGGCGAGCACGCTGCTCGGTTTCCGGTAACCTGACTTCTTCTCTGCACATTTCACTACAACAGCCTTCAAATTTAGTTGCACACTCTGGACACTGAATAAATAGCAAGTGGCAACCTTCATTTTTACAATTAGTATGACTGTCGCAAGACACGCCACATTGATGGCAATGAGCAATCACATCGTCTGAAATACGCTCTCCCATCCGCTCATCAAAGACAAAGTTTTTACCAACAAAACGTACCGGTAATCCCTGTTCTCTCGCTTTACGAGCATATTCGATAATACCGCCCTCTACGTGATAGACGTTTTTAAAGCCATTGTGCAGCATATAAGCACTGGCTTTTTCACAGCGAATACCACCGGTGCAGTACATTACAATATTTTTATCCTTATTATCCTGCAACATTTCCGCAGCCATTGGCAACTGTTCACGGAATGTATCAGAAGGAATTTCAATTGCATTTTCAAAATGCCCAACTTCATATTCATAGTGATTACGCATATCGACAAATAGCGTATCAGGATTATCCAGCATCTGGTTAACCTGCTCTGCTTTAAGGTACTCGCCGGTTTTTGATGGATCAAAAGTTTCATCATCAATCCCATCAGCCACTACGCGATCACGTACTTTCATACGCAAAACCCAGAAAGATTTCCCATCATCATCAAGCGCAATATTCAGCCTCAAATTATCCAATGCAGGATCAACGCTATACAATAACGCCTTGAATGCTTCCAAATTATGAGTTGGTAAACTTATCTGAGCATTAATCCCCTCTTTAGCAATATAAACCCGGCCAAATACTGAGAGGTCGGTAAATTGTTGATACAAGCTGTTACGAAAATCCAGAGGATTTAAGATGTTAAAATATTTGTAAAAAGAGATGGTCGTACGAGGTTGGGTCTCCGCCAACATACGTGCTTTCAGCTCTTTATTAGAAATGCGGTTGTGTAACACTGGCATGGTGTACTTTCCTGAATTTCAAGTCATAAAATAGGGATGTATAAGTGATAGCCTCCGCTATCAAGCGTAATACCTGTTATCTTTCAAGTTGCCTCTTTGTTGGCTGCACTCGCTCACCCCGGTCACATAGTCACCTATGCTCCCAGGGATTCGCTCCCTTGCCGTCGCGATGCATCTTGAAATCTATAGGGTATATGATAACGAAAATGATTTTCAACGAGTAGTCATTTGTAACTCTCTATCAAGGCTGGAACCAATCATCAGCGCTTTCCCATGTCTCTTGTAGAATCTCTTCAACAGCTTTCCTGTCATCAGGAGTGCCACCACGAACAGACAGCCCATCATGACTTGCCAACTTCACATTGGTTTTAATATCAGGCCAGCGACGTTTAAGACGGTTATCCAGTTCTACAGCAAGCGCAGGGACAGCACCTTTTGGCAGTTTTTTAGATTTATCGATCGTAACTTCTACATGCATAATTACATGGAGAGCATGAAAAACTGTGGGGTATCCCTTTAATCAATTAATATGATCGTCCTCATCATCATTGTGACAAAGGGAGAAAACAATGCCTGTCTATAAGATCAAAATGGCTATTAGAGATATTAGTCC